>JANOKV010000357.1:0-2417 GCA_031419415.1 Hyphomicrobiales bacterium
TCTACGCCGACATCTGCTCCATTGTCGGAACCGGCCGCCGCAACGGCCGGAGCCCGCTCGACGCCATCCGAGACGCTCTGGCCGCACCAACCAGCGCCGCTTCCGCTTGATCGGCGGCTGCGAGGGGTGAGCAATTACGAAAGTTCCTTCAATTGGGCCAGTCACTTTTCCACCACGCTTGTAGGCAAGATGGTGCTGGATGATGTGTTGCCTCGGCTCGTCATCAAATTCATAAAGTGGTTTGACTGCCATTCCGCTACCCTCGATTCAACGCGCTCAAATCCGGTTCTTCTCGATCAGGCGGCGCGCGATGACGAGGCGTTGGATTTCGTTGGTGCCTTCGCCGATGCACAGGAGCGGCGCGTCGCGATAGAGCCGCTCGACAATGAATTCCTTGGAGTAGCCGTAACCGCCGTGGATGCGCATGGCTTCGGTGGCGTTCTCGAGCGCGGCTTCGGTGGCGAAGAGCTTCGCCATGCCCGCCTCGAAGTCGGCGCGTTCCCCTTTGTCGATGGCTTTGGCTGCGTTCTCCACGAGCAGCCGCGCCGCCGTCACGCGCGTCACCATGTCAGCGAGCTTCAGCGCGATCGCCTGATGCTCGTAGATGAACTTGCCCATGGTCTTGCGCTGTTGGCTGTATTTCACCGCTTCGTCGAGCGCGGCCTGCGCGACGCCGACACCGCGCGCGGCGACGTTGAGGCGACCCAACTCGAGCCCCGAAATGGCGCACTCCATACCGCGCCCCTCGACACCGCCAATCAGGTTGGCCGCATCGATCGGATAGTCCTCGAAGACCAACTCGGCGGAATCGATGCCCTTGTAGCCGAGCTTTTCGAGTTTGCGGCTGACGCGGAAGCCGGGACCTTTCTCGGCGAGGAACATGCTGATCCCGGCCTTGCGCGGTTCGGCGGCGGGGTCGGTCTTGACCAGCAGCGCGAAACACGAGCCGTGGATGCCGTTCGAGATCCAGGTCTTCGTGCCGTTGATGCGATAGGTGCTGTTGCCGTCTTTCTTCGCGTGCGTGCGGATGGCTTGCAGATCGGTGCCGGTGTCGGGCTCGGTCAGCGCGAGGCCGCCGCGAATTTCGCCGCTGGCGAATTTCGGCAGGAAGTGGGCCTTCTGTTCGGGCGTGCCCATCTTGTCGACGATGCGCGCCATGATGAGGTGTGAGTTGATGATGCCCGACACCGACATCCACACGCGCGCGATACGCTCGATCACCTTGGCGTAGGTTGATGGCGCCAACCCGAGCCCGCCGTATTCCTGCGGGATGATGCAGCCGAAGAGCCCAAGCTCCGTCATGCGCGCGACGATCTCGGCCGGCCACGTGTCATCGTGCTCGAGCTTCTGGGCATAGGGCGCGACGTCGCGCGCGAGAAATTTCTCCACGGCGTCCAGAATGAGCGCTTCTTGCTCGGCCCGATCGGCGATGTCGGTGTTGGAAGTCATGTCGGTCACAGCCTGGGTCCTCCCGTCAATTCACCCCATCCACCACGAACATGCGCCCTCGGCTGGCGGCTTGGCGCAGCGGGATGATGTCTTGATAGGCCCGGCCGTAGTAAAAGGCGCGCGCTTTATCCAGATCAGCGAATTCGATGACGACAACGCGCGAGCGGGGCGGCTCGCCTTCGAAGGCTTCGGCGTGGCCGGCCCGCGCCAGATATCTGCCGCCGGCCGGTAGTGTGACGCCGGGGGCTTTGTCGGCGTAGAGCTTGTAGGCTTCCGGATCGGTGATGTCGACTTCGGCGATGACGTAGGCGACCATTGGTGTGTCTCCTGGAACGCGTGCGCAGGGGTGTTTGCCTCAATCGCCCGGTCCGTGCCCGCGCTTGGGCACGAGACTGAGCCGCTCGAACGACAGAAAAATGGTGCCGTCGGCTTTGTAGCCCTCGGTTTGTGTGGTGACGATGCCCTCGTTGGGGCGCGACTTGGACGGGCGTGAGGCGACGACTTTGCTGCGCGCATAAATTGTGTCACCCGGAAACACCGGGGCGGTCAGCTTGATTTCGTTCCAGCCGAGGTTGGCGGTCGCTTTGAAGCTCACGTCGTCGACGGTCATGCCGGTGACGATGGCGAGCGTCAGCGCGCTGTTGACGAGGGGCTTGCCGAATTCGGTTTTGGCCGCGTAATCGCGATTGGAATGCAGCGGGTGGCGGTTCATCGTCATCAAGCTGAACTGAATGTTGTCGGCCTCCGTGATCGTTCGGCCCGGGCGATGCTCGTAGACGTCGCCGACCTCGAAATCCTCGAAATATCGCCCGTAGCTGGCGACGATCGTGCGCTTGCCGTCCATGCCCTGATCCTTTCGCATTCCGTGCCGCAACGTCGTAAGCCATTCCGCTGGACGTGCAAGCGGAGGAATGCGTGGACGTACCATCCCGCCCAATTTGCGCACGCTGACGTTCGACGTGTTCAAA
>JANOKV010000358.1:0-5000 GCA_031419415.1 Hyphomicrobiales bacterium
CTGCAGCGCCTCATTCGCAAGGGCTTTCGCGTCGCCGTCTGCGAGCAGATGGAAGACCCCGCCGAAGCGCGCAAACGCGGCGCCAAGTCGATCGTGCGGCGCGATGTCGTGCGCCTCGTGACGCCGGGCACGCTCACCGAAGACAGTCTGCTCGACGCCAAAGCGCGCAACTACCTCACCGCATTGTTTCGCGCACCGGGCCCCGATGACGCCCGTCGCCGGATGGCGATCGCATCGCTCGACATTTCGACGGGCGAGTTCGAGGTGGGGGAGGTCGAAGCCGCCGACCTCGGCGGGGAACTGACGCGCTTGGCTCCGGGTGAGCTGCTGGTCGCCGACGCTACGGCGAACGATCCGCACATCTGCGGGTTGGCCAAATCGATTGGGGCGGTGATCGCCCCGATCGCGGGCGCGTTCTTCGACAGCTTGGCTGGCGAGCGGTCGTTGAAGGAGCGCCTCGGGGTCAGCGAACTGGGCGCGTTCGGGGCCTTCACCCGGCCGGAATTGGCGGCTGTCGGGGCGCTGCTGAAATACGTCGATCTCACGCAAATTGGGGCGCGGCCTTTCGTGCGGCCGCCGCGCCGATCGGGAGCGCAAGCGCTGCTCGTTATCGATGCGGCGAGCCGGGCCAGCCTCGAGCTGTTGCGGTCGACCTCGGGCGCGCGCGAGGGCAGTCTGCTGGAGGCGATCGATCGCACGGTCACTGGCGCAGGCGCACGCGAGCTGGCGACGCGGCTGGCAAGTCCGATGCGTGAGGGGCGATCGATCGATCTGCGCCTCGACGCCATTACGTATCTGATCGAGCGCGCGACGCTGCGCGAGGATGTGCGGGCCGTGTTGCGGGCAGCCCCCGACGTGGCGCGCGCCGTCTCGCGGCTGGCGTTGGGGCGGGGAGCGCCACGCGATTTAGGCGCCGTGCGCGATGGGCTGCAGGCCGGGGCGCGCTGCCAAGGCGCGTTGCGCCACAGCGCCGGCGCGATGGGATTGCCCGAGGCATTGGCCGGGATTGCGGAGCGGTTGGCGGGTGTGTCAGAGGCGGTGGCGCGCACGCTCGAACGGGCGCTGGTCGATGAGCCCCCTGTACATCGGCGCGACGGGGGCTTCGTGGCGGCAGGCTATCGCGACGATCTCGATGAGGCGTTGCGCTTGCGCGACGACAGCCGCCGCGTCATGGCCAGCCTGGAAGCCCGCTACGTGGAGGCGACCGGCGTCAAGACACTCAAAATCCGGCACAACAACATCCTGGGGTTCTATATCGAGACGACGGTCGCCAACGCCCGGCCGATGCAGACGCCACCGCTCGACGCAACGTTTCGCCATCGCCAGACGATGGCCAACGCGATGCGGTTCACGACGGTGGAACTGGAAGAAACCGAAGGGCGGATCGCGTCCGCGGCCGAACGCGCGGTGGCCATCGAACAGGACGTGTTCGTCGAACTCGCAGCCCTCGTGGCGACAGCCGAGCAGGCATTGGTCGCCGCAGCGCAAGCCCAGGCGGACCTCGATGTTCTAGCGGCGTTGGCGGAATTGGCCGAGCAAGAGGGTTATGTGCGCCCTCGCGTGGATGAGGGGGTCGGCTTCGAGATTATCGGGGGTCGCCACCCCGTTGTGGAGCAGGCGCTGAAGGCAGCCCATGCGGGTCCCTTCGTCGAAAACGATTGCATCTTGGGGCGCGCTCCCGGACCCGTGATCGACACGCCCTATCCGCTGCCGACCTCGAGCCATCCCCGCGGCACGGGATTCGACGACACGGCCGAGAAACGGATTTGGATCGTGACCGGTCCCAACATGGCGGGAAAGTCGACGTTTCTGCGCCAGAATGCGCTGATCGTCGTGCTTGCGCAAATGGGCAGCTATGTTCCGGCCCGATCGGCGCGCATTGGAATCGTCGACCGGCTGTTTTCGCGCGTGGGCGCGTCGGATGACCTCGCGCGCGGGCGTTCGACGTTCATGGTCGAGATGGTCGAGACGGCGGCCATTCTCACGCAGGCGACGGACAAGAGCCTCGTCATCCTGGATGAGATTGGACGCGGCACGGCGACCTTCGACGGCCTGTCGATTGCCTGGGCGGCGGTCGAACATCTGCACGACGTCAATCAGTGTCGGGCTTTGTTTGCCACGCATTATCACGAGTTGACGGCGCTGGCGGGCCGGCTCGCCGAGATCGCCAATGCAACGGTCGATGTCAAAGAGTGGCAGGACGAGATTGTCTTCCTGCACAAAGTGAAAGCCGGCGCTGCCGATCGCAGTTACGGCATTCAAGTGGCAAAGCTCGCGGGATTGCCGCGTCCGGTGGTGGAGCGGGCGCGCCAGGTGCTGGAGCTGCTGGAAAAGGCCGACAGCCGCAAGGCATCCGGCCCGGGGCTCGGCGCCAGTCTCGACGAGTTGCCGCTCTTTGCGGCCGCGCGACCCAAAAGCGGGCTCGGCGCGCGCAACGGGCCTTCGCCGAGCGATCAAGCGTTGGATGCGCTCGAGCCTGACAATTTGACGCCGAAATCAGCACTCGAAGCGCTCTATGCGTTGAAGCGATTGCGCGCGAGCGGCCCTTCGGGCGGCTGAGGCGTGTCACGCGGCCAGCAACAGCCGCTTCATCTTCGCCACCGCGCTGCCAGGGCTCGTCAGCACGGGGCACGCGACGCGCGCTTGAACGGCGGATGCGGCCACCGACGTCGAGAACTGCGCCAGCATGATCGCGTCGCATCCGTCGAGCTGTGGCGCGGCTTCGGCGAGCAGCGCATCGTGCGTGGCGCGATCGCCGCGCTGCAATGCCGGCATCGCGGCGGGAACACAGATCGACGTGAGGCTCGCCTGGCCCCCGCGTGCGGTGACGAGATCGCGGAACTCCTGCTCCATGCCGGGCAGCGACCGCTCAAACGTGCCGATCATGCCGATGCGGCGGCCTGCGGCCAGTGCGGCTTCGAACATGGCTTCATTGGGCTTGAGCACGGGCGTCTTGCTGGCGCGCGCGGCGGCCTCGATGGCCTCACCGAATGCCGAGCAGGTGTAGAGGATGCCGTCGGCGCCGAGGCTGTGGGCGTAGTCGGCGAGGGCCGTGATACGGCGGTGCATATCGGGCGACAACGCGGGGGATTTGCCGCGATCGACCGACAAGGAATCGTCGAGCAGATTGACGAGTTCGGCCTCCGGCCACTGCGCAGCGAAGGCGGCCGCCACCGGCGGCATGGCGACGGCGACAGCATGGATGAGCGCAATGCGGATGGGCATGGGAGACGGTCCGATCAATCGAGGAAGCGACGGCGCACACGCACGAAATCTTCGACGGCGGACTCGAGCTTGGCGAATGCGGCGTCGTCCTGGGCGAGCGAAAGAATGATCATGCCACGCCGGGTCATGTAAACGCCGCGCTCGAGCAAGTCGAAATAGAACAGCTCTTTCAGGTCCTGATTGCCGCGATCGGCATCGGCTTCGTTGCGGATGGGCCCCTCGAGGAAATGCACGGCGAGCATCGAGCCGCGACCGGTGAATTGCATTTTCGCCCCGGCGTTGCGCGCACTGGCATTGAGGGTTTCGCGAAGCTGGTCCCCGCGCGCATTGACGGCGATGACGGACTCGGGCGTCAGCACCTCCATGGCGGCGATGCCCGCGCTCATGGTCAGCACGTTGTTGTTGAAGGTGCCCGCATGGGGCAGCGCGTCAGGGCGGGAGGGATCGAACAACGCCATAATGTCGGCGCGACCGCCGAAAGCGCCAAACGACATGCCGCCGCCGACGTATTTGCCCAGCGTCGTCAGATCCGCCGTGATGCCGTGTACGCTTTGTAGCCCGCCGGGGGCGAGACGCGACGTCATGACTTCGTCGAAGATCAGCAGCGCGCCGATCTCGGTGGCGACGTCGCGCAGGGCTTGCAGAAAAGCCCGGTCGGCAGGAATGCAGCCCGTCGATCCAAACATCGGCTCGAGCAGAATGCAGGCGATGTCGGCGGCGTTGGCGCGGGCCAGCGCGACAGCTCCCTCGATGTCGTTGTACGTGGCGAGGAGCGTTTCAAAGGGCGCATTGATCGCCGCGCCGCCGTGCCGGAAATAGAGCACACCGCCGTGATAGCCGCCGCGCATCACCATGATTTTGGAGCGCTGGGTCCAGACCCGGGCCGCGGCAATGTTCATCAGATTGCCTTCGGTGCCCGAGTTGGTGAAGCGCACGCTTTCGATCGAGGGAAATCGCGATGTGATGGCCGCCGCAAGCTTGACCTCGAGTTCCGTGTGGCCGCCGATGTTGATGCCGAAGTCGAGCGCCGAGAGCACGGCGCGGCGGATGGCGGGATGGGAGTGGCCGAACATGCCAGCGGTATATTCCGCGACGAAATCCACGTAGGCGTGCCCGTCGGCGTCCCACAGGCGGCAGCCCTCGCCTTTGACGAAACGCAGGGGGTAGGGGCCGTGAAACAACGTGGTGCGCGTATTGCCGCCGGGCAGGTGGCGTGCGGCCTCGACGTGCAGCGCCTGGCTCCGGGGGTTGGCGCTCGCATAGTGCGTGCGGGCCGCGACGATGGCTTCGTCGAGCGTGCTGTTGGCGATAGTCTCGCGGGCTGTGGTGGCGGCCATGACGCGGCTCCCGATCCGGTTGCGGCTGAGGGGGCGAGTATATCGACAACGGGAAGAACGGGAAGCAGCGAACGGGGGACGCGACGGAGCCGAACAGGTCAAGCCTGTCGTCTCGACTGCTGCACGCCAGTTTACACGTGCTCGATCGGGAAGGGGCTCGGTTGCCAGAACTGGGCGAGGCCCCCGTCGGCGGCGGTGGCGGCTTCCCATTGGTGGAGCAACGCGATGATGCCGGCGCGGTCATCGGCCTCGATCAGATCGCACAGCGTGCGGCGGCGGGCGATCGAACGGGTCGACTCCGCGTCGCCGCCGGGGCCGTCGAGGTGGCCCTTGGCGCGCAGATCGCGGCTGAATTGGAGGGCAAGCTCCAGGTCGCCTCGGGCCGCCGCAGTGATCACCCGTCGCGGAACGTCGTATCGATGACTATTCACATGGGCC
>JANOKV010000359.1:0-4202 GCA_031419415.1 Hyphomicrobiales bacterium
GGCACCCTCGGCGGAACCGACACTCTGTCTTACGCCGAACTGGACGCTCGATCGAACCGGGTCGCCGCATCCCTCGTGCAGCGCGGCGTCGGACGGGGCGATATCGTCGGCCTCTGGTTTCGTCGCTCCGTCGATCTGCACATCGCCATCCTCGGTATTCTGAAGGCCGGCGCCGCTTATCTCCCGTTCGACGCCGACGCGCCCATCGAGCGTGTCGAACGCTGCCTCGCCGATTGCGGCGCGCGCCTCGTCGTGACGCACGCCGCGCTGGCGCTGCCGCGCCGTCTGGATGTCGAAACGCTCGATCTGGCATCCGCACTCGAAGGCGCTGCTGCGCCGGTGCGTCCCACGGCTCGGCCCGACGATCCGGCATACGTCATCTACACGTCGGGCTCCACCGGCGAGCCCAAAGGCATCGTCGTCGCCCATCGCAACGTGTGCCACTACGTTCGCGCCATCAACGAAACGCTGGCCATTGGCGCCGCCGACATCGTGCTGCAACAGGCCTCCGTCGCCTTCGATTTGTCGATCGAAGAGATCTTCGTCCCCTACCTCGTTGGCGCACCGATCCGCGTCGCGACCGAGACCGCATTGCGCGAAATCGACACCCTCGCCGATAAGCTGGAGCAGGACGGCATCACGGTCCTCGACACGGTGCCGACGCTCCTCGCCATGTTGGAGCGGCGGCCCTCCACCGTACGCCTCGTCATCACAGGCGGCGAGGCGTGCCCCGACGCGCTCGTCGCGCGCTACACGGGCGATGGGTGCCGGCTCGTCAACACCTATGGCCCCACCGAGACCACCGTGGTCGCAACAGCCGCAGACCTCGTCCCGGGCGAGCCCGTCACAATCGGCCGTCCAATCGTGAATTACACCGCCTACGTCGTCGACGAGGCCCTGCGTCCGATTGAAAAGGGCGCCATCGGCGAGCTGCTGATCGGTGGTCCGGGTGTGACACGCGGCTATGTCGGGCGCTCCGAACTGACGGCGGCGAAATTCATCGCCAACCCGCATGCTCCGCTGGCAGCCCGCGAACCGACCCTCTACCGAACTGGGGATGCCGTCAGTATCGACGCGGACGGTCGCCTTGTCTTCCATGGCCGCATCGACTTGCAGGTGAAGATCCGCGGCTTTCGCATCGAGCTGGGTGAAATCGAGACCCTGGTCGCGCGCGAGCCAGGCGTCCGTGTGGCGGCCGTCACCGCCACTCAGCACGGCAATGCCGGGGATGTGCTGGTTGCCCATCTCGTGACCGACGAAGGTTTCGACTTGGGCTTGGCCAAGCGCTCGCTCGCGGCCAAAGTGCCCACCTATATGATGCCGACCATCTGGCGCACGCACGACGAGCTACCGATGTTGACCTCGGGCAAGATCGATCGCAAGGCGCTCGCAGCCCTGGCAGTCGCGGACCCGACCGATTCCGGAGCGGAGCAGCAAGTGCCAGCTTCCCTGACGGAAGCGCATCTGCTACGCGCCGCGCGCGATGTCTTGGGCCTCACCACGATCGATTTCGAGAGCGATTTTTTCACCGATCTGGGCGGGCATTCCTTGCTGGCGGCGCGGTTCGTGTCCGAGGTTCGCAAGGTGCCACATTTGGCCGGCGTCGCCTTGCAGGACGTCTATTCGACGCGCTCGTTGCGGTCGCTGGCCCGCCTGCTCGAGTCGCGCTTACGCGATGGGTCGGCCGAACGCCGAGATCTCTCGTTCGAGCCGCCGCCCCTGCGCCGTCGCTTTCTGTGCGGGCTCGCGCAGGCGATTGCGCTCCCCTTCATCATCACCATCGTCACCGCGCAGTGGATCGGCCTGCTACTCGCCTCCATCTATCTCGTCCGTGACGACAGTCCGTTCTGGATCGAAGCCGGGTATTTGTGCGCCATCTATGTCGGCCTCAACCTCGGCGCCAAACTCGTCGTCGTCGCCCTCAAGTGGCTGGTGATCGGTCGAACTCGTCCCGGCGTCTATCCCTTGTGGGGCGCCTACTATTTTCGCATCTGGTTCATGCAGCGGCTCGTACATCTGACCGCGCACAAGTTCCTGCAAGGCTCCCCGTTGATGCGCCTCTATCTGCGCGCGTTGGGAGCCAAAGTCGGCCACGACGCCATCATCAACGAGTTCGAGGAAGGCGCCATCGATCTCATCGAGATCGGCGAACGCACGAGCATCGGCGCGAAGGTGCGCTTCGCCAACGTCGAAGTCATCGGCAACGAAGTTCATGTCGGCCGCATCGTGATCGGCGCGGGCGTCCATATCGGCAATGCATGTGTGCTTGGCCGGGACACGGTCATGAGCCCAGGCTCGGCCTTGGGCGACTTGACCAGCCTTGCGGCAGGGACGCACGTTGCCGCTGGCGAAACGTGGGATGGCGCCCCCGCACGCTGCATCAGCAGCGTACAGCCGCCCTCTCTCGCCCATCCTGAAATCGGCCGGGTCCGTCGGGCAGCGCGCACGGTTCGCTATTTCATCGCCTACAACCTCGTCATGATGGTTGGGCTGCTACCAATCTTCCCCGCGTTCTACATCCTCGCCCACATGGACGCGATGACGTTCGGCGACCGCGACAACATCGTGCCCTGGCAATGGGTCCTGCTGTTCGCCTGGCCCGCCGCTCTGGGTCTCGTGTTCACCTCGATGCTGGTTGTGATTGCGATGCGCTGGGTCCTGATGCCGCGTCGCGTCGAACCGGGTCGGCACTCGATCTACTCGAGTTTCTATTTCCGCAAATGGATGATCGGGTTGGCTACCGAGTCGATGCTGGAAACCTTGAACTCACTCTATGCCACCGTCTTCATGCGCAATTGGTATCGCCTGATGGGCACGAAGATCGGCCGGGGCACGGAAATTTCAGCCAACTTCGCCGGCCGCTACGACCTTATTCGCCTGGGCGAAAACAACTTCATCGGCGACGAGGTGATCTTCGGCGACGAAGACGTGCGCGACGGCTGGATGACACTCGATCGGGTCGAAACGGGGGACCGGTGTTTCTTCGGCAACCTCGCCGTCGTGCCAAAGGGCGCCAAGCTCGAAAACGACGCGATGATCGGGGTCAAATCGCGCCTCCCCGACGACAGCCACGTCAAGACCGGGGAGACTTGGTTCGGCAGCCCCGCCTTCCTCGTCCCCAATCGCCAGCGCGTCCACTTGGCGGCCAACGCCACCTATCAGCCCCCCCGACGCATGCGCGTGTGGCGCACATGTTTCGAGGCCATGCACACCTCTTTCCCGACCGCGGTGCTGATTTCGCTCGCCTACATCACAGCCGACGTCATCGAATTCCCGATCAATGCCGGCTACTGGGGCACCGTCGTCGCGATCTTTTTCACCGCCGGCATCGCAGTTTCGTTGGCGATGCTGCTGGTCTCGGTCGCCTTCAAGTGGCTCGCTGTCGGCGCATATCGCCCGATCCAAAAGCCGATGTGGTCTTGGTGGGCGATGCGCGCCGAAGCCGTGTCGGTTCTCTACGGCGGCCTGTCGAGCAAGGTGATGCTCGACTACGTGCGTGGCACGCCGTTCATGCCCTGGCTTTTGCGGCTCTACGGCATGAAGATCGGCCGAGGGGTTTGGATCAACTGCGCCGACCTCACTGAATTCGACTGTGTCAGCATTGGCGACTATTCCGTCGTCAACATGCTGGCGAGCGCGCAAACGCACCTCTACGAAGATCGCGTCATGAAAGTCGGGCGTATCGACATCGGGCGGGGTGTCACATTGGGCACGGCAGCCGTCGTTCTCTACGACACCAAGATCGGCGACTTCGCCCGTCTCGAGCCGCTGACCGTCGTCATGAAAGGCGAGCACATCCCCCCGCACACGATCTGGACGGGCGCACCCTCTCAGCGCGTCGTCCTACCGCCCATCGAAAGCACCGAGGCGCGCCCTGCGCCAGAAACTGTGGCTGCGCGTGAAGTTTCCGTGGCATGACCACCGAAGCGCCGTCTCGTTCAAGCGGTACGGTGGTGCTGGCCTTCGACTCCGCCCTTGCGCTCTTCGCAGACGGCATTCCCGATGACCGAGCGATGCGAGACCGCGCCGCGACGGCTGCCCTGCGTCAAGCGGTCGGACGTCAGGACATTCTGATCGAGCGCCGCGAGAGTGGTCGGCCGAGGTTGCGCGCCCCTTATCCCGAACTCGGCGTGTCGATGGCTGGTCGCGGAGACGTCTTGCTGATCGGCTTTTCACCGGATGCCCGTGTCGGCGTCGATTTG
>JANOKV010000360.1:0-4129 GCA_031419415.1 Hyphomicrobiales bacterium
AACGACCGCAACTGGACTGTCGTGCAGTCTCACCTCGCTGCATTCGACCGGCGCGGGTGGTGCGCTAGGGATCATGCACCGCCGTCATCCTTCGATCCTGGAACCGAGACGCGAAGATTTGTCCGCACCCCGAACGACGGCGTTCTCGTCCAGAACCAGCTCATTGCCCCGGGTGAAACCGAAGTTCTGCGGGAGCCTGTTGGACCGCGCGTCGAGAGGCTCATCCAAACTTATGGGCTTTTTCATCCGAACAATTTCGGCGCAGCCATCATGGCCGACGCATATCTGAAGGAGTTAAGCTGCCTTTTAGATAGAGATTGTGCCGCAAACAAAGAGAATTGAGATGGCATGGCTCATTGTGATTTAGCGACTTTGGCCCGTCGCGTCGGGAGTTTGATGGACGGTTTCGGGCCAGTTTTACGATCCGGAGGACTTACTCACTCGGTTCATCGCGCTGCTCCTCTCATGCTACGTCCGTTTGCTGAGGTGCTACGGACTCGGCCTTGACAAAAATCCTGGCCTACGACAATCCGCGTCGCGATGTCTGGAATCTCTGCACTGCCGACGTGTAGATAAATCTCGCAAGAAGATGCGGATGCGCTTCCTCATGACTCTCACAGCTTTGATTTACCGCGCGATCCCCTTGTCCTTCTTCTGCCCCTGCGCCAGCCGATCCTGGGCGATGCGGTGGCTTCGGTCGGCGTCCATCGCACGCGTGACCGTCTTGAGGGTTTCGCGGATGGCTTCGAAGCCCTTGCGCTGATGTTCCGGCACGGAGGCCAGGGCGGCACGATCGCCGGCAGATACGTTGGGGCCAAGGCGGTTCAATACGGCGGTCTCGAAGGCGCGCAGCTCTGCCTTGGTCGTGTCGGGCAGCGTCTTCACGGCCGCATCGAACGCCACGTCATCCTTGATCTTCGCGAGGCCGTCGAGCGCGGCGGTTGCGGTCTGAGAGTGCCTTGGAACCTCAACACGCATCCGGGCCTGCCGATGAAGAAGGGCCGTGCGGCAACGATTCCACTGAACAGGTCGTTGGCGTTGAGCGCGTTGATGACCGATCAGTCACCTGTCGACCGTGGCTGGCCGTCGAACAGGTCCACGACCGCCGCCACGGCCTCGAGCTGGAGCTGCTGGTTGGCATGGAACTGGAGTTTCAGGCCTCGTTGACGGCAGTGTAGGCTTGATCTGGGTGGTTCGGCTGCTCCGGGTGGCGGAAACGCAGCAACCCCCCACTGACCATCTTGGACAAAGTCCGGTCGCGTAGTCCTTCGACCTCCCGGCTGCAGAGATTTGCAAGCTGATCCGCTGTCAGATACCTGCCGTGGCAAAGTTGGAGGATGACGGCCCGAAGCTTGGCCGCCGATGCACGCTTCTGCCTTGAGACGGGTTGGGCGATGGGTCGCAGGGCGTCGACCTCATCCGCAGTGAGTGGGGAGTCCGTTGCGGTATGCGGGGAGTCCCTCCCGTTGCGTGGGGAGTCGTCCTCAGTACGGGGGGAGTCCGGGCCGCTATGCGGGGAGTCGGCGCCGGTGCGTGGGGACCCGTCGCCCTCACTCTCGCGCGCGCCGGCCGAGAACAAATCATGCCGCGGCGCGATTGCTGTCGGCAGCCGGTATCGCGTCCAACGCCGTTGATTGTCGGTTGCGAGCAAACCTTTCGTCACCAGCCCGCGCAGCAATTTGGTGATGTCGGCGGGATGATCCTGCACGAGATCCTGCATCCGCGTGTTCGTCACGTCGCCTTCGATCGACGCCGTGGCCAAGGCGATCCGCTCCCCCTGATCGAGCCGATCAAACGACGGCCCGATCCGATCACGCAGATCGTCGAATGCCTCCTTCGGCATCAAGCTGATCATTGGCATTACCAGCCGAACCCGATCCGGCCCATCCTGCTCGGTCAGCCGCGGCGCGCGCCATTGCTGGTTCTTCCAGCCGTCCTGAATGCGCGCGAACCCGGAACCAGCCTGCTCGCCGACACCAATCAGCATGAACATCCGCTGCAGCGACTTATTACGGCACTCAGACACTCCACCGCGGCGAAGCTGCTCCTGGGACACGAGCAACGTGCCGGGGTTCTCCATCTGGTAACGATCATCGTGGCGCATGATCACGATACCGCCGCCGACCTTGTAGTCGGCGTGGATCATGGCGTTGACCACCGCTTCGCGCAGCGCCTCGTGAACCGGCGTCTCGTCCACGCGCTGCACACCCTTCAACGAAAACGGCACCTTCAGGTCCACGGACACCTTGGGCCAGCAGCGCTGGTAGAACTGGAACAGGTTCGCTTCCCAAGTGCCGTCAGGGAAGACGCGATCGCCCCACCGTTCCTCCGGCCGCCTGCCACGATAGTCGCGAAAGTCGACCATGTAGTTCGGTGCCGCGCCGGGACTGGTGATGGCTTGGTGCTTGCCGAACATAAGCAACCCAGCCAGCGTGAGACCGGCTTTGCCGGTCTCGTGGTCCTTGCGCCACGCACCGAACTTCTCGAGTTGATCCGTGCCGGACAATGCCTGCCACGGATGCGGCGCCCTGGCCGAGAATACGTTGCGGAAGGCGATGATCGACGGCTCGTCCAGATCGTCGATGCTGAAGCCGTCAAGGATGCGCGCGTCGGCCGGCGTGTTGTCGGCGTCGGCGATCATGCGGCCAACCTCTTCCGGCGAACACCGGCAGTCGCCCTCGTGACGGCGCTTGTAGGTGCCGTCGATCGGGTTCAGCCCTTTGAAGATCGGCCGCTCTTGCCGCGTCGCCGGCCGTACGCGAATGGCCAGTAGCCAGGATTTGCCAACCTGAACGCCCTGCACATCGCCGCTCGCGATCAGCGGCCGGTTGATCTTCTGCCGGTTGTTGTGGTTGTCCCAGAACGCCTTCTTCCAACGAGCAAGCTGGCCCTGATCGACGCCATCAAGGGTTACGTCTTCACCGCGCTGCGTCGCCCCCAGCACGATGACACCCCCGGCCGAGTTTGCCATGGCGCTGTAGGATTCCCACACCGCATCGGGGAATCCGCCCTTGCCCGACTTGAACTCCCAATCGTCGTTCTCCCCGATACGCGCGGCGTCGAGGATGCGGTCGATCAGCGGTGGTTCCGGTGACTTCACCATCTGGTCCCTACACCGTCATGAACTTGACGACGCCCTTGGACTTGAAGGCCAGGACGGCGTTGGCGTTGGCGTTGGCGTTGATCTGGTCGTTGTTCTTGAAGCCGGCGTCAAGGCGGACGACGCGTTCGGGCCTCAAGTCCGCCATGAAGCGGATCTGCTCCAACGTGAGCGCGCGGTCGAAGCAGACCAGCATGAGGCCGCCAGCGATGGCATGGACGGTTTTTCCGGTGATCATCTCGGTCTCGACCGTGGTAGTCATCGGGAAGGTGAAGAGCGCGGCCTCAACCTGATGCGGATTGAGTTCCACCTGGGCATTCGAGAACGCGCCGACCAGCCGCTCAACACTGTCGGATGCGCTGCGACGGGTGAGTACGAGGGCGAGCAGCTTCGCATGGTAGTCGGTTAGGCCGGTGGCCACGTAATGCGACCCGGATCGCCCGCTTCTTGATTCGCCCGCCATGACGTCCCCGCATCCTTGCCCAGATCCTCGCAGAGTCGACTGTAGTGTGAATCGAGCGCGATCTGGAATTGGCGATCGTCCGCAATCACCTATTATCCTCTCGTTCTGTGCAAAAATCGATGATATCAGGGCAAGTCGCAGCCAGCTGACCTTGGTCCACGGGCTAGCGAGCAATGCTCTTGTCCAATTTCTGTCCCTGGACCAAACGTGCTTGCGCGACGCGCTGCTGCCGATCGGTATCGACGACGCGTGAGACAGTCTCGAGGGTCTCGCGGGCGGCTTCGAAGCCCTTGCGTTGCTGGTCCGGCACCGCAGTGAGGGCGGCATGATCGCTGGCCAATACGTTGGGGCCAAGGCGCTTCGACAGGGCCGTCTCGAATGCGCGAAACTCCGCCTTGGTCATGTCCGGAAGCGCCTTCACGGCCGCATCGAACGCCACGGCATCCTTGATCTTCGCGAGGTCGTCGAGCGTGGAGGTTGCCGTCTGAGAGTGCCTTGGAACCTCAACACGCATCCGGGCACGCCGAGCGTCTTCAATGCCGGTGGCCTTCTCGATCTCGAGCGAA
>JANOKV010000361.1:0-6918 GCA_031419415.1 Hyphomicrobiales bacterium
GCGCTCGCTCCAGCCCGTGGATTGTATTTGGCCGCAGTCGACTATCGCCCCGAAGATTCAGAGATGCCCCAATCCACCTAGCGTCTGGCGTCCACTGTCGTTCCTCGGCGATCCCGCGCTGCGCCATAGACCTCGAAAATAGCACAACCCGACTTTCGTCGGATGATCTGCAGCCGACGGCCTTGCGATTGAAATCACCTCTATTTCTGCGCACCAACGCCCCATTCTCTCCCTATCCCTCGGTTCACTGGCAGCAGCGATCCCCATCGCTGACAGTTCGAAGGGAGCCGGCCAATTCCACGAAATTCCTCATACCGCTCGTTCGAATGCGCCGCGAAGGCTGCGCGACGCGCTGTGCCACGCCTGGTTGGGGCGTTGTGCGCTCTCTCCTGCATGATCGCTCCCGGTGCGGCGGCGCAACCTCAGTGCCAAAGCCAAGGTGGCTACGACCCGCAGGAGATCACGAGCAGCACTTTTTTCAGCACGCGCGAGCAAACGAAATTCGCGACCAGCGAACGTCACTACCCGATCGCGTCGGGCGCCACGGCGCGTTACTGCTTTTCGCGTGGCTGCACGGGTCAGCTCACAGTGACTTGGACCGAGGCAGAACAGCAGCAGTTGCGCAATTTGCGCGCCACCCTCGTCGAGACAGAAACCGCTGCGTTCGAGCTGATATTCATCAAAATCGCGACGTTGCAGCTCGAGACCTGGCTCTACGGACGCCTCTTGGCTCTCGACGCCGGCACTGCCGCCAAACTGACGAAGCGCGCAGAGGGCTATTACGGCGGCTCGCAATCAGACAGCATGACGTGGTTGAGCAAAGCCATGGGCAGCTACGATCGGTTCGACAAAGAATGCGCCACCTACGCGATGGAAGCGACGCAGCATCTGCTGGTGCTCGCCAACCTCGGCGTGATCAAACACTGGAATGTCACTGCACCGGTCTATCGCTACGGCGTTCCGGGCCACTGGACCGCGGGCCTCGAAAATCGCGAAACGTGCGAACGCTATCGCTTCGATCTCAACTCGCGCGCCTCGATCCGCTACGAGATGCACAAGCGCGGCCAAAACCCAGCCGCAGTCGCGATGCGCAACCCGCAGAGCGCCAGCCACATCTTCCCCGGCATGGACCGCAATGGCAGCGGTCGCCCCACGCTGCCAGGGTCGATGATGAGCTTGGGGGGACGGTAGGTCGATCTCGCCTACCGGCCGCTATCCAACGCCGCGTTGATCTCTTTCGTGAACGAGAACCCGAGCCCCGCACCTGTCGGCACCGTCATCATGCCCTTCACAGGCAACGGCGGGTCGGCGAACAACGTGCGCGTCCAGGGCATGTATTCGACGATTTCGCCGTTCGGAATGGCTGCGATCAGGTGGACGTGCACCTCCGGGATCAAATGCGACACGACCGGCATGTTGAACGCTTCGGCCATGCCGGCCGCTTTCATCCATTGCGTCACGCCACCGACGCGCATGAGATCGATCATCGGAATATCGACCGAGCGCGCCTCGAGCATCTGCCGGAACGGCGCGATGCCATAGACATACTCGCCGCCCGCGATCGGCGTCTTCAATGCGTGCGTGACGCGAGCGAGCCCGTCGTAGTCGTCGGCCGTCGTCACGTCTTCAAGCCAGTGGAGGTTGTACTCCTCGACGCGCGCACCGATGCTGATCGCTTGGTAGACGCTCCAGCGCTGATTGATGTCGCACATGAGTTGCACGTGGGGGCCAACGGCGGCCCGCACCACCTTCATACGCTCGACTTCGATGTCGGGAGACGTCGGATTGGGCAGCGCCATCTGCGTCTTCATCGATGTCCAGCCGCGCTCGACGAGCTTGACAGCGGCTGCTTCGACCTCCTTCAACGTCAGGAACCGATGCAACGCGCCACTGGCATACGCGGGCACCGTCTCGCGATGTCCCCCGAGCAACTTGGCGAGCGGTTGGTTGGAAATCTTTCCGCGAATGTCCCACAACGCCGTATCGATCGCCGACAGCGCCAGCATGAAGATGCCGCCCGGCCCGCAATGACTGCCTGCTGCGCGAATTTTCTCGAGCGAGCGTTCGATATTTCTGGGATCATCGCCGATGATGAGTTGGCCGAGGTCGTGCACTGCCTGGCCCAGTGCTTTGGTCAGCGCGCCGCCGAAGAACGTGACGCCGATCCCCTCGATGCCATCAGCCGTGGTGATCTTGCACACCACCATTTCGCGATGCCCCTGCATCGGCTTGGCATCGGCCAGCGGCTCATCAGCCGTCTGCATTACGACATGCGACCTGACGCGCGCGATTTTCATGGGGGGTTCTCCTCGGTTGTGCTGGTCCCGTTTCCCCCATGATGCACCCCAGCCCCAGCAAACGCTATCCCCGCGCGCGCTGCGCTCTCGCGCCTCTAGGCGAACCCACCCGTCATCCGCTACATGGAGCTCGGCCACAGGAGAGGCGTCGATGAGCGCGGATGTCGATACGATCGTGATCGGGGCGGGGGTCGTGGGACTCGCGGTCGCCAAAGCGTTGGCGGAGCGTGGGCGCGAACCGCTCGTCCTCGAACAGCACGACATCATCGGATCAGAAACGTCGTCGCGAAACAGCGAAGTGATCCACGCCGGCATCTACTATCCACCGGGCTCGCTGCGCGCCAAGTTGTGCGTCGACGGCAAGAACATGCTCTATCGGTTCTGCGCCGAGAACGGCGTCGCCCACCAGCCGATCACGAAACTGCTGGTGGCCACCAGCGACAGCCAATTGCCCAAACTCAAAGCCATCCAAGAGGTCGCGCACGCCAACGGCGTCCACGATCTTCAAGCTCTGAGCGGCGATGAAGCGCGCCAGCTCGAGCCCGAAGTGTCGTGCGTCGCGGCCCTGCTGTCGCCCTCGACCGGCGTCATCGACAGTCACGGTTTCATGCTGGCGCTCGAGGGGCACGCCGAATCGCACGGCGGCCAGATCGTGTTGAATTCCCCCGTCTCGCGGTTGGGTCGCCGATCGGACGGCCTCTTCGAGGTGGAGACGGGCGGCGAGGCGCCCGGCGTCGTCACCTGTCAGCGCCTGGTGCTGTCGGCGGGTCTGCACGCTTCCAAGCTCGCGCGCACGCTTGCCTGGCCCGGCAATTGGCGACCACCCGAGACCTATTACGCCGTGGGGCAGTATTATGCCTACTCCGGCCGCTCTCCGTTCAGCCGCCACATCTATCCCATGCCCGACGGCGCCTGGCTTGGGCTGCACGTCACCATCGACATCGGCGGCCGCTGCAAATTCGGCCCCGATATCGAGTGGATTCCGGAGATCGATTACAGGTTCGACCCGACGAAGCTCGAAAAATTCTTGGGCTTCATCCGCACCTATTATCCAGCGCTGGATCCCTCGCGGCTGCATGCCGATTACACTGGCATTCGCCCAAAGCTCTACCGCGAAGGCGAGCCGGTGCCCGACTTCCTGATTGCCGATCACGCGCTGCACGGCATCGACGGCCTCGTCATGCTGTTCGGCATCGAGAGCCCCGGCCTCACCGCCTCCCTCGCCATCGCCGAAATGGTCGCAGACCGCTTGTGACAGGGCTCTCCGGAAACCGGCGTCTCGAATTGCCCCGGCGAACTCCCGAGGCCGACAAGTTGTAGTTGCGGCTTTTGCGTCTGTTATGATGCATACTCGCGGTCTCACGGCGCAACGAACGGTCGAATTCGCAGCAATGCAGCCCGACGTCACCGACCTCATGGAGTTCTACGAGCGACCTCTGGGGGGGGTGGTGCGGCGCATCCTGGCGCATCAAATCCGGCAACGCTGGCCGCATCTCAAGGGATCGACGCTGGTCGGGCTCGGCTTCACGACGCCGTTCATGGGGTCGTTTCGCGGCGAAGCCGAACGCGTTCTGGCCTGCATGTCGATCATGCAAGGGGGCATCGTGTGGCCGCAGGTCGGGCCGGTGCGCAGCGTGGTGGTCGAAGAACAGCAACTGCCGTTACCCGACAACTCTGTCGACCACTTCCTCGCCGTGCATTGTCTCGAAGCCAGCGAGAACGCCCGTCTCCTGCTGCGCGAAATCTGGCGCGTGCTCAAACCGCAAGGCCGCCTGCTCATCGTGGTGCCCAATCGGCGCGGCGTCTGGGCGCGGCTCGATACGACGCCCTTCGGACACGGACAGCCCTACAGCTCGGGCCAGCTCGAGAGACTGCTTGGCGAAGCATTGTTCACGCCGCTCGACTGGAGCACCGCCCTCTATCTGCCGCCGGTCGACTCGCGGCTCGTGCTGCGATCGGCAATGACGCTCGAGCGCATCGGCAAGCGCATCTCGCCAGCCTTTGCCGGCGTCAATGTCGTGGAAGCCCGCAAGGAGTTGATTGCCCCCTACGGGCGAGCCGTCGCCGCGCCACGCCTGGGCGCGCTGGTGCCCCAACGCGGCGCAGCGAAATCCATCGACCCCGAGCCGGCAGCACCTAGCCGAAAAACGGCAGCTCGAAGAGAAGAAGAAAACCGTTGAGCATCAGTCCCGTCCCCAGGATCGCGAGCCCGAGGCTAAAGACGACCAACAAGCCCACTTCCGCGATCAGCGCCACCGACGCCAATACGATGGCGATCTGCAACATCGCCTGAGCAGCGTCGAAGTAGGGATCTTTGCGCAAGGCGACGTCGCGTTCCTTCTCGATCCCTTTGCCCTTGGCGAACAACTCGTCGAGACCTTCGTTGGTCTTCTTGTCGCTCGAGAAGAGGACGACCCGGTCGCGATACTCTTTCACCTTCGCCGTGACCGCCGCCTTCGCTTCGGGCGTCAGATCCGGATTGGCCAACAGGACCAGCTCCATGTCATCGGCCGCTGTCGTATAGACGGTCCGGCGCACGTTCTTCGCCTGAAAGAAGGCCCACAAATTGGTCGCGTCGACGTTGGCGCGCATGGCGTCTTTCGCCGCGTTGTCGCCGCCCAGGGAACAGATTGCGAGGATCGCGGCGAGCACGCCGATGTAGACGCCGATCAGTTTCGACTGCCTGTTTTCCGCCGGTTTGATTTCGGCGACCTCGGTCACGTCCATGCTCAGTTCCCCCTCTTGCGCGTTGATCGTCTCTGTCAGCCCACCAGATCGCGACGACTGGCGACCGTGGCGTCCCCATTCAGGCGATAGATCATCGGCACGCCCGTGGCGAGTTCCCGTTTAATGATCGCCTCACCCGTCAAACCCTCGAGTTTCATGATGAGCGCGCGCAACGAATTGCCGTGCGCGGCCACGATGACAGTGCGGCCGTCTTTCAGACGCGGCCAAATTTGGGCGTCCCAATAGGGAAGCACGCGGGCTGCGGTGTCTTTCAAACTTTCACCGCCCGGCGGCGGGATATCGTAGCTGCGCCGCCAGATATGCACCTGCTCTTCGCCCCAACGCTTGCGCGCGTCGTCTTTGTTCAAGCCCGACAGATCACCGTAATCGCGTTCGTTCAGCGCCTGATCGCGGATCGTCTCGAGACTGGTCTGGCCCAGGACCTCGAGGATGATATCGAGCGTATGCTGCGCCCGTTTCAGCACGCTCGTGAAGGCGATGTCGAAGTGGAGGCCTTCCGCCCGCAGCAATTGTGCGCCCCGGCGCGCCTCCGCGATTCCCTTTTCCGTGAGGTCGGGGTCCTTCCAACCGGTGAACAAGTTGAGCCTGTTCCATTCGCTCTCGCCATGGCGCACGAGCACGAGCACATTATCCATTATCGACCTCGAAGTTCGGATGCAGGCGACGCGAGGGCAGCGTCGACACAGACGCTCCCCGTTGCGCTGCGATTTGCGGTGGCAGACACCGCGTCAGATACCCAAAACGTCGGCCATGGTGAAGAGGCCCGGTCCCTTGCCGCGACCCCATAGGGCCGCTTTGACGGCGCCCCGCGCGAAGATGCCGCGATCGGTCGCGATGTGAGACAGAACGATGCGCTCACCTTCAGCTGCGAACACGACGCTATGTTCGCCGACGACGTTGCCGCCACGCATCGTCGCAAAGCCGATGTCGCCCCGTTTGCGCGCCCCAGTGTGCCCGTCGCGCGATCGCACGGCGTGCTCGTTCAAGGCTATGGCGCGACCCTCGGCCGCCGCCTCACCCAGCATGAGAGCGGTGCCGGACGGCGCATCCACCTTGTGCTTGTGGTGCATCTCGAGAATTTCGATGTCGAAATCGGCGTCCAGCGCCTCGGCCACCTTGCGCGTCAACGAGGCCAGGAGATTGACGCCCAGGCTCATGTTCCCGGCTTTGATGATCGTCGCGTGACGGGCGGCCGCCTTGATCTTCGCTTCGTCGTCCTGCGACAATCCTGTGGTACCGATGATGTGCACGATGCGGGCATTGGCGGCGAGAGCCGCAATCTCGACTGTCGCTTTTGGAACGGTGAAATCCAGAATTCCGTCGACCTTGGCCGCAATCTCCAACGGGTCGTCGGTGATATAGACGGTGAGTTTTCCCAGGCCCGCCAGCAAGCCGACATCCTGCCCGACGGCGATCGAGCCTTTTGGAGCCACGGCGCCCGTCAGCACACAGCCGTCGATGGCGTGTACGGCACGCGCCAATTCTCGACCCATCCGACCGGCGGGCCCGACGATTGCGAGTTTCATGTCCGACATGGGGATTGGACCCTTTCAATCTCGGAGGCCCGGTATAGCAACGCCGCCTGCTGGACGAAAGAGGATGGTGTTTGCCGAAATGCGGCGGGGTGGGGACGCTCGCTGGCACGGAGGCCCAAAATAGATCGAGAACGGACGAAATAGCGGCTCGCAAACTCGAATTACACGCTTGCGACCCCTGTCCGAGCTGCCAAAAGGCGTCGCTTCGCTTGCGCCCCGCTGCCCGAGGGGCTAGGGGATGCGACAGCTTGTTGCCTCGGCCGGCCAGCGTTGCATCGTCCCCTCGATGCGCGCTTTGTTCTGCTGCCGGCGAAAACACCCACGCCACTGCGCCCAAT
>JANOKV010000362.1:0-44409 GCA_031419415.1 Hyphomicrobiales bacterium
CTCTTCGAGCGGATGCGACAGCATGAGTGGGCGAAAGATCGGCGCGCCCGAGGCATCGGGCTTGGGGCCGACGCCCTCCAGCCAACGAAAGAGGTCGACATAGGGCGACGCCAACCCGTGCCAGACTTCCTCCACCTCGTCGACCTCGCGGTCGCCCAGCATCGCCACCGCCGTCTTGGCGAGCCGTGCCGATACGCCGACGCGAAGGGCGCCGGTCAGCAATTTCAGCAACGCCCAGCGCCCCGTCACATCGAGGCAATCGAGCCATGCTCCCAGGCGGTCTGCCAGCGCGGCCGGATCGATGGCGGCCAGACCTTCCGCCACGGTCGCCAAGCGCAAGGGCGGGCTGGGCCCGAACGGTTCGGGCCAGAGCAGCGCCACCGTCTCCGCTGTGTCGCCGACGTAATCGCGTGATAGCCGAAAGAGCTCCGGATCGACGCGGCGTTGCTCGAGCAACAAGCCGATCGATCGGCGCACAGGCAGCCGCGTGACGAGCCCATCGGTGAGAACGGCCAGGGCATACCCTCGATCGGGATCAGGGGTCACGCGAAAATACCCGACCAGCAGCCGCAGCTTGCCCAGCCGCGACGGCGTATAGACCAGACGATCGAGCAGATCGGCAAAAGCGCGCATCCGCCCAATATAGGCGATGTGCGCGCCCATTGAACCGTAGAGCGCAAGTGCGAAGGGTATTGCGCCCTACGCGCCGCGCTGTGGCTCATCCGCGGATCAACGTCTGCTTGCCTCGCTGCTCGACTTGTAGCATCTCAGGCGCGAACCGGTCCGATCTCGTCCCGTGGCCGTGAGGCTGAAAGTCTTTCGCCATGCATCATTTCCAGTATCGCAACGGCAGCCTCTATGCCGAGGACGTGAGCCTCGCTGTGTTGGCGGCCGAGGTCGGCACCCCCGTCTACGTCTACTCACGAGCGACGATCGAACGGCATTACCAGGCCTTTGCGGGCGCATTCGAGGGCGCGCGGGCTCAGGTGTTCTATGCCATGAAAGCCAACAGCAACCTCGCAGTTCTGAAGGTTCTGGCCAAGCTCGGGGCCGGCGCCGATACGGTTTCGGAGGGCGAGATCCGCAAAGCGTTGGCAGCGGGCATTCCCGCCTCGCGCATCGTGTTTTCCGGGGTGGGGAAAACCCACGCGGAACTGGCGTTCGCTGTCGAGGCCGGCATCCATCAAATCAACATCGAGAGCGAGGGAGAGCTGTATGCGCTGTCTCGCATCGGCGTCGCTCAGGGCCGCCGCCCCGAAGCCGTCGTCCGCATCAATCCCGATGTCGGCGCGGGTGGCCACGCCAAGATCACCACAGGCTCATCAGCCAACAAATTCGGCGTCAGCCTCAGCGAGGCCGAACGCCTCTATGACGTTGCGGCCAACCTTGCCGGCGTTCGCATGGTCGGGCTCGCGGTGCATATCGGCAGCCAGATCCGCGAACTCGACGAGCTTCGGGCCGCGTTCGAGCGCATGCGGGCGCTGACGGACGCCCTGCGCGCGCGTGGCCACAGGGCGGAACGGCTCGACCTGGGCGGCGGTCTCGGCATTCCCTATGACATGGCCGAGGCCGACCACCACGGGCCGGACCTGATCTACGACTATGCGGCCATGGTGCGCACGACGTTCGCGGGCCTCGATGTCGAATTGGGCTTCGAGCCCGGCCGTCTGATCGTGGGCAATGCGGGAATTCTCGTCACCCGCGCCATCTATCTCAACCCGCGCCCGCACACGACCTTTCTGGTGGTCGATGCGGCAATGAACGATCTCGTGCGCCCCGCCATGTACGACGCGTTCCACGATTTCGTACCCGTGGCGGAGCCTGTGGCCGGGACCGCACGCCACCGCTATGACGTGGTCGGCCCCATATGCGAGTCGGGCGATACATTTGCGACAGGTCGAATGATGCCCGAAACCCATCCCGGTGATTTGATCGCCGTCATGACAGCCGGCGCCTACGGAGCGACGATGTCGTCGACTTACAATTCTCGATTGTTGGTGCCGGAAGTCCTGGTCGATGGCGCCCGCTACGGCATCGTCAGACCGCGCCAAACCTACGCCGACCTCATCGGTCAGGATCGGCTACCGGACTGGTTGTAGCAGCTGACAATGTCGGCTCGGTCCGGTCCGGTGTGGCGGCCGTGACGGCGCCATTTTGACGAACCTCGATCCGCACCGGCGCGTCTTGCACGCCGTCGTGGACGGTCTCAGCCGCAATTTGTCGGGAACGGATGTCACACAGCCAGCACATTCGGCAGCCCCATTCGCGCGCTTGAATTGCACTTCGGGCGGAGGCTACCGTTTATTTGCGCACTTTAACATCGGGAATGGGCCGCGTGATCTCGGCCGGCTCCGGCTCGAAGAACGTCGCAAGCACGTACAATCCGCCTGCCGCCACAGCCGCCAGAATAGCCAAAACGAACAAAAATCGAAACAGGCTCGGCATGGCGACCTGAAGTCCTGGTTGGTATCGAACGCGATTGGAGCCATTATGCCCCCAACAAGGGCTGGCCTCAAAATCGGGGACCGGCCCGCCCCACACGGACTCCGAACCTGCAAAAGCTGCAGGTCGTTGATTTCAGGCCCGATGAACGATGACCCGTGACCGGGACACAGACCGCAAAGAGCAGCCTGATCCTGCGATCGAGGTCACTACCATGATTCGGACGGGCGCCCGTCGCCGCGCCTCCGACAGCCGGCCCAGTCCAGCAGCCATGCTGGATGCGCTCGGCAGTCGCACGATCGTCCTGATCGGGCTGATGGGGTGCGGCAAATCCTCGGTCGGCCGGCGTTTGGCGACACGATTGTCGCTGCCCTTCGTCGATGCCGACGACGAGATCGAAACAGCGGCTCAGAAATCGATCCCCGAGATCTTTGCCGATCACGGCGAAGACATGTTCCGCGATGGCGAGCGCCGCGTGATCGCGCGCCTGCTGCGCAATGGCCCGCAGGTTCTGGCGACCGGCGGTGGCGCCTACATGAACAGCGAGACCCGCGAAGCAATCTGGAGCCTGGGTGTGTCCGTCTGGCTCAAGGCCGAGTTGGCCGTATTGATGCGCCGGGTCATGAAGCGGGACAACCGCCCCTTGCTCAAGTCGCCCGACCCGGAGGGCGTGATGCGCGATCTGATGGCTGTGCGCTATCCCGTCTATGCAAATGCGGATATCACCATCGAAAGCCGCGATGTGCCCCACGATGTCATTGTCGGTGAAATCATTTCCGAACTCACGCGACACCTGCTCGTTTCACCGACGGACGAGCCCAAACGACCAGATCGGCCGTGACCCATAGAACGCCCGATCGAAAAGTGAGGACTTTCCCTGTGTCCATAGAGACGTCGACGGTCGAAGTTCCTGTCGAACTGGGTGAGCGCCGCTACCCGGTGTTGATCGGTCCGGGTCTACTGGCAGACGCGGCGGCACTCATTGCTCATCATGTCGGCCCGGTTCGGTTGGCGATCGTCACCGACGAGAATGTCGCCGCCCGACATCTCGACGGCCTCAGCCGGTCACTGAGCGCGGCCGGCCGGCTCGCCGGCGTCGTTGTCTTGAAACCGGGCGAAGGAACGAAAAATCTCAACGAACTCGGCCACGTTTGCGACGAGTTGATCGGCATGGGGCTCGAGCGCGGTGATCTCGTGGTGGCGTTGGGCGGAGGTGTCATCGGAGACCTCGTGGGCTTTGCCGCCAGCGTCGTGCGGCGCGGCATGCGGTTCGTCCAGATCCCGACGTCGTTGCTCGCACAGGTCGACAGCTCGGTCGGTGGCAAAACCGCGATCAACAGCCGACACGGCAAGAATTTGATCGGCGCCTTCCACCAGCCGAGCCTCGTCATCGCCGACACGGACGTTCTGTCGACGCTGCCCGCGCGCGAGATGCGGGCGGGTTATGCCGAGGTGGTCAAATATGGCCTACTCGGCGATCGCGAATTCTTCAGTTGGCTCGATACGCACTGGCGGTCGGTATTTGGCAACGATCCTTCGATCCTGACGCAAGCCGTTCAGCGCAGCGTCGCGGCCAAGGCTGCAATCGTCGCGCGCGATGAAACCGAAACGGGCGATCGCATGTTGCTCAATCTAGGCCATACGTTCGGGCACGCCTTGGAGGCCTGGGCTGGGTATTCGGATCGTTTGCTGCACGGCGAAGCGGTCGCCATCGGCATGGCGCAGGCCTTTCGGTTTTCCGAATCTCTGGGGCTTGCGCCCACAGGCACGGCGGACCGGGTGGAAAAGCACCTGACGACCGTCGGGTTGCCGACGCGGATCGCTCACATTCAAGGTCGGGATCGACCCGATGTCGATACGCTGCTGCGCCTGATGGCTCAAGACAAGAAGGTCCGCGGCGGACGCATGACCTTCATCCTGGTTCGCGGCATCGGTGACGCCTTCGTTTCGCGCGACGTGGAGGCAGGACTACTCAGAGCCTTCCTCGAAGCCGAGGTCGGCGTCGTCTCCGACTGATCCAATTTTTACGTACGTGGTGGAACACCAATGTCTCTCGAGATCGGCCTGATCATTGCAGCCATCGTCGGCCTGCTACTGCTGTCGGCGTTCTTCAACGGGAGCGAAACGGCCCTGACCGCTGCCTCTCGCGCCCGCATGCACGCGCTGGAACAGGAGGGCAATAGCCGCGCGACCTTGGTCAATCGCCTACTCAAGAGGCCCGAACGGCTGATCGGCGCGATCCTGATCGGCAACACGGTCGTCGACGTGCTGGCGGCGTCGCTGGCCACAGGGCTGGGCGTGATGGTCTTCGGCACGGCGGGCATCGTCTACGCCACGACGATCGTTTCGCTGCTCATCATCGTCTTCTCGTCGGTGCTGCCGAAAACCTATGCGATGGCGGCCTCCGATCGAGCGGCCCTATTCGTGGCGCCCATCCTGCGGGCAATCATTTGGATGCTCACACCATTGACGATCGCGCTGGAAGTGGTCGTGCGCCTACTCCTCCGTTTGACCCCTTCGAAGCTGGACGATGAAGCCAACATTCTTGCCGCCCACGAAGAGCTGCGCGGAACGATTGCCCTGGGCGAGCAGGGCGGCACGGTGGCCAAAACCGATGCTGCGATGCTCGGCGGCGTCCTCGATCTCGAGCACCTGCGGGTGCTCGATGTCATGATGCATCGCACGCAGATGCAGACCCTCAACGCCGATGAACCACCCCAGGCGATCATCGATCAAGTGATGAGCGGGCCCTATTCACGAATGCCCCTCTGGCGGGGCCAGTCCGACAATATCGTCGGCGTTCTCCATTCCAAGGATTTGCTGGCGGCCCTCAACAAAGTGGGCTGGGACCCAGCCAAGTTGGATATCCTGACGATCGCGAGCCCGCCCTGGTTCGTTCCCGACACTACGACCCTCAAGGAACAGTTGGGTCAGTTCCTCAAAGGCAAAACACAGATGGCGCTGGTCGTGGACGAATACGGCGAGGTGCAGGGGCTCGTCACCCTCGAGGACATTCTCGAGGAAATCGTCGGCCAGATCGACGACGAGCACGACACGCGCGATGTGCAAGTGCGCATGCAGCCCGATGGCTCGGTGATCGTCGAGGGCAGTCTCGCCATTCGCGATCTCAACCGCGCCCTCGACTGGCATCTGCCCGACGAAGAAGCGACGACCGTCGCCGGGCTGGTCATGCACGAGGCGCAAACGATCCCCGAGATCGGGCAGGTCTTCAATTTTTACGGCTACCGTTTCGAGATCGCCCGCAAACAACGCAATCGCATCACTGGCGTGCGCGTGCGCCGCTTGCCGGCGTGAACCCTCCCTTGACCACGAGCGCGTCCACTGGCCTGATGCGAGGGACTTGATCGGCAGTTCCTCCCGCATCGGAGAATTTGCATGGCGCGCATCGGTTATCTGCTGCCGACCCGCGAACAGGTCATGGTAGGCCGTCCCGAAGTGCGATCGCTGCTCGAGCTGGCTGTGCGCGCCGAGGCTTTGGGCTTCGACTCCATTTGGGTTGGTGATTCCCTCCTCGCCCGCCCACGACACGAACCGCTGATCCTCTTGGCCGCCGTGGCCGGTCGTGTGGCCCGGGTCGAGTTGGGAACGGCTGTCCTGCTGCCGGCGCTGCGCAATCCGGTGGTGCTCGCCCACATCGTCGCGACGCTCGATCAGGCCAGCGAAGGTCGCCTGATCCTAGGGGTCGGCATTGCGCGTGATACGCCAGACATTCGCGCCGAGTTCATGGCGGCCGGCGTGCCGTTTGAAAAGCGCGTTGGACGGATGATGGAGGGCATCGAACTCGCCAAAGCGCTGTGGAGCGGTAAGTCGGTGGACTGGGATGGCCGCTGGACCGTGCAAACCGGCATTTTGGGTCCGACGCCCCATCGACCCGGCGGGCCTCCGTTCTGGCTGGCCGGCTCACTGCCCGTCAGTCTGGAGCGGGCGGGCCGCCATTTCGACGGTTGGTTGCCCAACGCGGGTTCTCCAGCAGAGTGGGGCGCGCAATGGGCCCAGATACAACGCCATGCCATCGAAGCCGGACGCGACTCCAAACAGCTTACCGGCTCCATGTATCTGACGATCTGTGTGGACGAGAACGCCGCGCGCGCCGCAGCCAAGCTCGATCGCTATCTGGAGAGCTATTACAATGCACCCGCAGCCGTTCTGAAAAAGCGCCAAGCCTGCTATGCGGGGCCGATCTCGGGCGCCGGCGAGCTGATCGCTGGTTATCTAGCGGCCGGCGTCGACCACCTGGTGCTGCGATTCGCGGGCGATCACGTCGCCCAGCTCGAAGCGGTCTCCGCGCTTCGCATCCGCGCGCGGTGGTGACGACCGTCGGGCCACCCCCTACTTGAGAAGATCCTTGACCAAGCCGCTGGCCCGGCCGAAGTCCATCTGCCCCGCGTGGCGGGTTTTCAGCACACCCATCACCTTGCCCATATCCTTGGCGCCCGCCGCACCCGTCTCGCCAATGGCTGCCGTGATGGCTTGGCGCATGGCATCCTCATCCATCTGCTTGGGCAGATAGGCCTCGATGACGGCGATTTCAGCCGTTTCGATGGCCGCCAACTCGGGGCGGTTGCCTTTGGTGTACTGCTCCACGGAGTCGCGGCGCTGCTTCACCATCCGGCCGAGTACCGTGACAATGCCGGCATCGTCGGTCGGGCCTTTGGCGGACGGCTCGTTGTCGGCCGATTGGATGGCCGCCAGGATCAGGCGCACGGTGCCCAGGCGGACCTTTTCGCCCGCGCGCAATGCCGCCTTCATGTCGTCGGTGAGCCGTTGACGCAGCATTGGTTGCCTCCTGTCGCTGAGGCCTCATGTAAGACCCAGACGTCGGGAGGGCAACCATGCTGTGATTGGTTCGGGTGCAACGGCTGGCGCTACCGACCCGTTCTGAGGGGCCGATTTGACCCCGCGCGAGCGTTCGCCTAGGTTCCGCCGAAATTCTGCGGGCGTCCCGGCACATCGGCGCGGGTTGCTCACGACCGGCCTTCGAAAGACCATCCATGACCAGCGACACGACAAAATCGGCTACCTTGCCGTGGGCCGATGCGCCGCTCACCGCGCGCCTCGTTCTGGCGGACGGGTCCGTGATTGCGGGCCAAGGTTTAGGCGCCATCGGCTCAGCCGTTGGAGAGGTGTGCTTCAATACGGCGATCACCGGCTACCAGGAAATCTTGTCCGATCCGTCCTATGCCGGTCAGATCATCACATTCACCTTCCCCCACATCGGGAACGTTGGCTGCAATCCAGAAGACACCGAGACGTCCAACTTGGCGTCCCGGTCGGGCGTTCGCGGCTGCGTGCTGCGCGCCGGCATTACCGAGCCCTCCAATTGGCGCGCCGTCGAGGAATTGGATGCGTGGCTGAAAGTGCGCGGCATCGTGGCCATCAGCGGCGTCGATACACGCGCGTTGACCAGTCTCATTCGCCGCAACGGCATGCAGAACGCCGTCATCGCACATGACCCATCGGGCACGTTCGACCTGGGCAAACTGAAATCTGAAGCCAAGACGTGGCCGGGCCTCGTCGGTCTCGATCTGGTGCCCGAAGTGACGGCCGGACAGAGCTATCAGTGGGATGAAATGCGCTGGGTCTGGGGGAAAGGTCACACCCGCCTCGAATCTCCGCAGATGCACGTCGTGGCCATCGATTACGGACTGAAGCGCAACATATTGCGGTGTTTGGCGAGCGTCGGCTGCCGCGTGACGGTCGTGCCGGCATCGACCAAAGCCGAAGACATTCTGGAGCGCAAGCCGGACGGTATTTTTCTGTCCAACGGCCCAGGCGACCCAGCCGCGACCGGCGTCTATGCTGTGCCCGAGATCACCAAGCTCGTCGCCAGTGACATCCCCGTATTCGGGATTTGCCTGGGCCACCAGATGCTCGGCATCGCGCTGGGCGCCAAAACCGAGAAGATGAAGCAAGGCCATCACGGGGCCAACCACCCCGTCAAGGATTACACCACCGACAAGGTGGAAATCACATCGATGAACCATGGCTTCGCGGTGGACCGCGACAGCCTGCCCGCCAACGTCGAGGAAACGCACGTCTCTTTGTTCGATGGATCGAATTGCGGCTTGCGCCTCAAGGGCAAACCCGTCTTTTCCGTGCAGTACCACCCCGAGGCCTCACCGGGGCCGGAAGACAGCCATTACCTTTTTGTGCGCTTCGCCAACTTCATGCGCCAGCGCATGGGTCGGGCCGTTCTGCCGGAACGTGCGGCCAAGCCGGTCGACGCCGTCTGAGTCATCGCCTGGATTAGACCCTCATCCCTACGGAGAGATTGAAGCCCCGCAACAACTCGGCGGCCGACATCGGACGCTTGCCCGCCCGCTGCACGTCGACGAGGCGGATCGCCCCCGATCCGCAGGCGATCGTCAGGGCGTCGTCGAGCACCGTGCCAGGTGCTCCCTCGCCATTGGCCAGCACAGACCGCAGAACTTTGATCCGCTCGGTTTTGCCTTCGATGGCCACCTCGAACCAAGCCCCTGGAAAGGGTGTCAACCCGCGAATCAGATCGTGCACCGCGCCAGCGGGCCGCTCGAATGCGATACGCGCCTCCGCCTTGTCGATCTTCGTGGCGTAGGTCGCGCCCTCGGTTGCTTGCGGCGTGCACACGAGGCCGTCGCGCTCCAGCGCGGCGAGCGCCCGCACCATCAGACCAGCCCCGTCTCGCGCCATCGTGTCGTGCAGTTCGCCCGCCGTCATATCGGGACCGATCGTGATCGATTGCGAGAGGCACACCGGCCCCGTATCCAAACCCTCGTCCATGCGCATGACCATTGCAGCCGTCGCCGTGTCGCCCACCATGATCGCCCGCTGGATGGGGGCCGCCCCACGCCAGCGCGGGAGCGCGCTGCCGTGCAGATTGAGGCACCCGTTGCGTGGCGCATCGAGGATCGCCTTCGGCAGAATGAGACCATAGGCCACGACCACCGCAACATCGACTGCGAGTGCTGAAAACGCATCACGCTCGGCCCCATCCTTGAAATTCACCGGCGTGAGGACGGGAATACCGGCCGCTTCGGCCCAGCCGTGGACGGGTGACTTGCGCGCCGCCATCCCGCGCCCCGCCTGCTTGGGCGCACGCGTATAGACCGCCGCCACTTCGTGCCCGGCCGCGACGATCTCAGCCAGCGTCGGCACGGAAAACTCCGGAGTGCCCATGAAGACGATGCGCAGCATGCGGCCTCCCATGAACCGCGATGCTCAGTCCGACAGCTCGATGCGAGCCTGCTTGCGGAACCGACGCACGATGATGTCGCGTTTCAATCGAGACAGGTAGTCGATGATCAACCGTCCGTCGAGGTGGTCGATCTCATGCTGCACGACCGTCGCCATCAGACCCTCGACGGCCATTTCCTGCGTCTTGCCGCTGCGATCGACGAATTGCACGGTGAGCGTCGTCGGCCGCTCGACCTCGACCTTGACGTCGGGGATCGACAGGCAGCCCTCCTCGTGGGCCTCAGTCGTGGGGCCGAGTTGCATGATCTGCGGGTTGATCATGATGAGCGGCTTGGGCTTGGCGCGATCCCCGCCTGTGTCCATGACGATCAGCCGGCGCGAAACACCAACCTGCGGCGCGGCCAGACCAATACCGGGCGCCGCATACATGCTTTCGAGCATGTCGTCCGCGAGGCGCAGCACCTCTGCGTCCACACGCTCGATCCGCACTGCGACCTTGCGCAGAACCGGGTCGGGAATGTTGATGATCTGGCGTTTGCTCATGGCGGATGAATTAAGGTCGCCACCCGCGAGGGTCAACGGCGAAGAGCAACGAAGCGGCATCATGCTGCATCAGGCCGCGCAACGTTCCCCTGCCCGATCCGATGAGGCTTGGCCGCGCGCGTCATCAGCTTCGGCGCGGATCGTAGGCGTTCTTCTTGCGCCATTCGGCCAAGAAATAAGCCAACGAGTCATCGATTTCGTCGGGCAGGATGATCTGCAGCGTCACGATCTGGTCGCCAGCCGGCCCGCCTGCCCCCCGTCTGAGACCCTTGCCCTTGAGCCGCAGCGCCCGACCCGAACTCGTGCCCTTCGGCACCGTCACCGTCACCCGGCCAGAAACCGTCGGCACCTCGATCCGGGCGCCCAGCACCGCTTCGTCGAGCGCGATAGGCAGCTCGAGCAAAATATCGCTGCCGACGCGACGGAAATCGGGATGCGGACGAACGCGGATCTCGACCAGCGCGTCTCCGGCTTCCCCACCCCGGAAACCGGGTGAGCCTTGGCCGCGCAAACGCAGCACCTGCCCATCTTCGACACCCTCGGGCACCGCCAGATCGAGCTGGCCGCCTTCCGGCATGGTCACGCGCTTCTTGGTCCCGAGCGCCGCCTCGAGGAAATCGACCTCGAGGGTGTAGCGCACATCCTGGCCGCGCAAATTAATGCCCGCCCCCTGCCGACCGGGCCGCCCACCGCGCGCGCCGAAAAGGTCGGAGAACACATCGCCGAAGCCGAATTCGTCTGCACCCGGCCCACGCCCCGCACCGGCATACTGGCGTTGATGCTGCTGGCGGGGCGCACCCGTCGCATCGATCTCGCCACGGTCGAAGCGGGCACGCTTTTCTGCGTCGCCGACGATCTCGTAGGCTGCCGAAACTTTCTGGAAGCGCTCTGCGGACGCGCGGTCATCGGGGCGGACGTCGGGATGAAGCTCCTTGGCCAGACGGCGAAACGCACGTCGAACCTCGTCCTCGGAGGCCGATTTCGCCACGCCCAACACCGTGTAGGGATCGTCTGGCATTTCCGGTTACTTTCCGCCTCTGCGCCACACTCGATGCGACTGTGGGGCTTAATTTGGGCATCAACGAGCCCCATTTCACCCGTCCCGTGGTCATTTGTCTTCAAAGACCGCGCGGTTGGATGAATTGCGCCATGCGGCCATCTTCAGGGACATCGGTTGCAAACCCTTCGAACTGCTCGAGGCCACGGGGCACGGGGCCCCCATGCGCCCAGTCGAGCAGTTCCACGGTGTGCACGATCGGCAGATGCGTATAAGCCCCGATCTGCGTCATACAGCCGAGGTTTCCGGCGGCGATGACATCGGCTCGGGTACTCTCGACATTCCCGGCCTTGCGCGCGCCCAGCTCGCTTGCGATCGCTGGCTGCAAAATGTTGTAGACCCCTGCCGAACCGCAGCAGATGTGCCCCTCGGGAACGTCGAGCACGGTGTAGCCCGCATTGCGCAGCAACGTCCGCGGCTCGTCGGTCAAGCGCTGGCCGTGCTGCATCGAGCAGGCGGAGTGGTAGGCGACCCGCAGGCTCGACCAGCGCTTGGGCGCACCCAACTCGTAGCTGGCCAGAAATTCCGTCACGTCACGGGCGAGGCCCGCGATCTCGGCGGCCAGGGGCGCATAGGTCGCATCGTGTTTCAGGAGGTGGCCGTAATCCTTCAGCATCGTCCCGCAGCCCGACGCATTAACGATGATGGCATCGACAGGCGCCCGCCGCATCACCATCACCCAGGCATCGACATTGCGCTTGGCCTGCTCCACCGCCTGCGCTTCCCGTCCCATGTGGTGCACGAGCGCCCCGCAACACCCAGCGCCCGCCGCCACTTCGACATCGACGCCACGCCGCGCCAGCAACCGTATGGTGGCGTCGTTGATATCGGGCCGCAGTACCCGCTGCGCGCAGCCCGCGAGCAGCAGCACCCGTTTGCGCCGCACCCCTCCCGTCTCGGCTTTTCCGGGCCCCGAAAACCGCGCTGCCGGCAACCGCTCTTTGGGCGCAAGTTCGATCATCGCCGCCAGCTGCGATAGCCCCAGGCGCTTCATCAACGGCACGAGGGGGCGCCCGAGCGGCGCCAGCGACAGGGCCATACGCAACCGTCTCGGATAGGGAATGGTGGCGGCCAACAGCGCTCGGACCACCCGCTCCTTCAGGGGCCGATGGCCAGTCTCCTCGATGTGGGTCCGCGCTAAATCGACGAGATGCATATAGTCGACTCCACTGGGACACGTGGTCATGCACGACAGGCACGACAGACACCTATCGATGTGATGCTGGACTTCAGGGCTCGCGTCACTGCCCTTCTCGAACATGTCCTTCATCAGATAAATACGCCCGCGCGGGCTGTCGCGTTCGTCACCATCGAGCACATAAGTCGAGCACGTCGCAGTGCACAACCCGCAATGGACGCAGCGTCTCAGGATACTTTCGGCTTCCGCAGTGCGGGGATCGCTGAGCTGTTGGAGCGTGAAATTCGTCTGCATATCGGTATCCGGTTTCCCGCGAAACGTCAGAAAGTAGGTGTCATGCGTCCCGGATTGAGAATGCCCGCCGGATCGAACACGGCCTTGATCTTCGTGGTGATGTCGCGAAGCCCCTGATCGAGCGGCTGGAACACGTCGACGGCAGCACGAACGGCAGTCTCAGCACGGATCAACGTCGCATGACCGCCGTGGGCGGCGATCACCCGGCGGATATCGGCTGCCCCCGCATCAGCCGCCGGCAGCACTTCCGCCCAGACGAGACCGCCCGACCAGTCGTAGAACGCGGCGCAGTCCATAAACCGCGCAATGTCGGAGACGACCCTGGGGCCAGCCTGTGGCGCGGTAGATATGCGCCATAGAGGCGCTGTCGATCCCTGCAGAACCGACATCTGGCGCAATTCGTCCCAAAACGCGAGCGACTGGGCGTGATCGAAGATGTGGGCTTGGCCGAACGGTTTCAATTCGTCGATGAGCCGGCCTGTCCGGTAGGTGACCGATTTCGAGAAGTTTTCCAGGCGAATCGCCGTCACCGATTGCCGCTCACCGCGCAGATCCGGATGCCACAGCCGCCGCGCCAAGACGCTCTGCAGATGCACCGCTCCCGTCACCTCCCATGGCGACGCCATCGCCATCGACAGCGCCTCGATCGCAATGGCGTCATCCAAACCGAAAAACAGGATCGTCGCCAGCTGCTCCGGCACTGGCAGTACCTTGAACGTCACCTCGGTGAGGACGGCGAGGGTGCCCCAACTGCCCGTCAGCAACCGTGCGATGTCATAGCCCGTCACGTTTTTCATCACCCGGCCACCGGACCGGAACGGCACGCCATTTCCTGTCACCCCCGCAACGCCGAGCAGATGGTCGCGCGCACTTCCCCCTGCCACCCGGCGCGCACCCGATAGGTTGGTCGCAAACACCGCCCCAATCGTCCCCGCGCGCGGCTCGGCGCCGAGCACAGGCCCCAGATCGATCGGCTCGAACGCCAACATCTGGCCTTGCGCCGCCAGTTCCGCCTCGATGCGCGCCCGCGGTGTTCCAGCACGCGCGCTCATGACGAGTTCGGTCGGCTCGTAGAGCTTGAGCCCCGCCAACGACGTGGTCGTCAGCGACACCGCCGTTTGCGTCCCGCGCCCCACGGTCCGCTTGGTTCCAGCGCCCAGGACCTCGATCGGGTGTCCAGACGCACTCGCGTCGGCGAGCGTGCGCTGCAGTTCCCCTTCGGTGGCGGGCTTCATCAAAGATTGCAATGAACCGCTCCTGATCGTCACGCCGCAACCGGCCGGCCGTCCAGCGGAAACACCTTGGCCGGGTTGAGCAACCATTGCGGGTCGAACACGGATTTCAGGTTCATTTGTAACCTTAGTTCGTGCTCGTTGAACTGCACGCGCATCAGGTCACGTTTCTCGACGCCCACGCCATGCTCGCCGGTAAGGCATCCACCAACCTCGACGCACAACGTCAGGATCTCGGCGCCGCAGCGTTCGGCCCGCTCCATCTGTTCGGCATCGTTGGCATCATAGAGGATCAACGGATGCAGGTTGCCGTCGCCCGCATGAAAGATATTGGCGACCCGCAGTCCATGGCGCGTGCAGATTTCGGCAATTTTTGCCAAAACCTCCGACAGCCGGCCGAGCGGGATCGTGCCGTCCATGCAGTAATAATCCGAGATACGCCCGAGCGCCCCGAAAGCGGACTTGCGTCCCTTCCAGATCGCGGCGCTTTCATCTGCGCTCTTGCTCACCCGCACCATCAACGGGGAAAACGGCTGCACGATCTCGACGATCCGGCCCAACAAATCCACGATCTCGGCCTCGGCCCCTTCGACCTCGATGATCAGCAGCGCTTCGACATCGAGGGGATAGCCAGCCTTGGCGAACGCCTCGCACACGTGGATCGCGGGCTTGTCCATGTACTCGATGGCGACGGGAATGATGCCCGATGCGATGATCGCGGAAACGGCCTGGCCCGCCGCTTGACTCGACCCGAACCCTAGCAACATCGGGCGCGCCCCCTCGGCTGCCCGCAAGATGCGCACCGTCGCCTCGGTGACGATCCCGAACTGCCCTTCCGACCCGATCACGAGCCCCAACAGATCGTACCCGGGCTGATCGAGATGATCACCGCCCAGTTCGATAATGCTGCCATCGATCAGCACCATCTTGAGGCCCAGCACGTTATTGGTCGTCACCCCGTACTTGAGGCAATGGGCGCCGCCGGAATTCATCGCGATATTGCCAGCCAGCGTGCAGGCGAGCTGGCTCGAGGGATCGGGCGCATAAAAGAAGCCCTTCGGCGCGACCGCGTTCGAAATGCCGATGTTGGTGATGCCGACTTCTACGCGGGCCGTGCGGTTCAAGACGTCGACCGCGAGCACCTTGTTCATTTTCGATACGCCGATGACCAGGGCGTCTTCGGCAGGCAGCGCGCCGCCACACAGGGACGTTCCAGCTCCGCGCGGCACGACTTTGATTTTGTTCGCATGGCAATAGGCCAGAAGGCGCGACACCTCCTGCGTCGTGCGGGGCAGCACTACTGCCAAGGGCATGCAGCGGTAAGCCGTCAACCCGTCGGTTTCGAAGGCCCGCCGCCCGTCCTCGTCGGCAATGAGCCCACCTGGACCGACGAGGCGCGCCAGATCCGTCACAATCGCATCCCGTCTGGCCAACACCCCGCGATCGGGTATCGGCATCGCAATCATGGACATTGCATCGTCTCCTGCCTGCGGCTCGATCTGCGAACCGAGGCGCCCCATTGCGAGCCAAGGCGTCGAGGCGCACCCTGATCCAAATGCCGAATTCGCGCGTTACCTCTGCCACAGTCTCTGCCGGCGTGCGATGGCCGAGTTCCCCCACTTCGTGGCACAGTGCCGCGTGTCGTCGCATTGCGTCTGCGGTGGGTCTGTCGCATGAGACAGTCCGATGATCAATTCTGGAATTCTGGTGGACCCCCCATGAAACACTTCGGACAGAGCGTCCTGATCGCTGCTCTCCAGCTTGTTGCCGTCCCCGTGTTTGCCGCCGAAGGTAACCCCAAAGAAGGCGAAGAAGTCTTCAAGGCGTGCCGAGCCTGCCATCAGGTCGGACCGACGGCGAAGAATGCCCTGGGTCCGGTGCTCAACGGCATCCTGGGTCGCAAGGCCGGCACCATCGAAGGCTTCAACTACTCACCTGCGAATCTGAAAGCTGGCGAAGACGGCTGGGTTTGGACGGAAGCCAATCTCATCAAATACCTCGAGAACCCCCGGACCGCGATGCCCGGCAATCGCATGGCCTTCGCCGGCGTCAAAGACGATCAGGACAGGCTCGATCTGGTCGCCTACCTGAAAACCCTCGCAAAGTAATCAGCGAGGGGGCCAACCCCCTCACGAGGCTTGATGGAACCGGCGACCTGCCGCATCATGCGCCGTCTTACGGGAGGCGCAGATGACGACACGCGGCGTTCACGACATGGGCGGCCAGCCCGCAGGCTCCATCGACCAGCATGAACATGCGCCCACCCTCACCGAGCGGCGCATCGACGCCATGATGGCGTTGTTACGCTTTCAGCCACGCAGTTTCTGGAAAACCGATGAGAACCGGCGAACCCTCGAAAGCCTCGCTCCAGAAATCTACGAGGGCAACGGCTATTACGCGCGGTGGGCTCTGGGTATGCGCAGCCTGCTCGTCGAGAAAGGTGTGCTGACTGCCGCTGAGATCGACGCCAAACTCGCCGAGGTCAAGGCGCGCCATCGCAGCAAGGACGGCAGCCCATGACGACCCGCTTCAAACTCGGCGATCGCGTCGTCGTCCAACAACGCTTCCCACCGGGCCACATCCGCACGCCCGTCTACCTCCGAGGCAAGCGCGGCACGGTGATCGGCCACTTCGGCGCGTGGCCCAATCCCGAGGAGCTCGCTTATGGAAAGTCGGGCCTCCCTGCGAGAACGAACTATTGGGTGCGCTTCTCCATGGACGAGCTGTGGTCCGGAGACGGCAAATACGGCGCCCGCGATAGCGTGGTTGCGGAAATTTACGAGCATTGGCTCGACCCGGATTGGGACGCAATGGCCGTCCCCTGCAACGAGAGATCGGCATGACCCACGATCATGATCACGACCATGAACATGATCATGATCATGATCATAGCGATCACGACCACGATCACCCCCACACCGAATTCCAACCCGACATCAAAGAACCCAGCGAAGAGTGGGAATTCCTCGAGATCGCACTGCGCGAACTGCTCATCGATAAGGGCGTGATCACAGCGCGTGAGGTTCAGGATAAAATCGAAGAATGGGAGGGAAAGTCACCCGAAAACGGTGCCCGCATCGTGGCGCGCGCTTGGACCGATCCTGCCTTCAAGGCACGCCTGCTGGCCGATGGCAATGCCGCCGTCGCCGAGATGGGCTTCGACGTGCCAGGCCTGAAACTCGTCGCTCTCGAGAATACGCCCGAAGTCCACCACATGGTCGTGTGCACGCTGTGCTCGTGCTATCCGCGCACGCTCTTGGGGCTTCCGCCGCTCTGGTATAAATCGAAAGAGTACCGCTCCCGCACAGTGCGTGAACCCCGCGCCGTGCTCGCCGAATTCGGCACCGCTATTCCCGAAACACAAGAAGTCCGCGTCGTCGACTCCACGGCCGACTGCCGCTTCCTCGTCCTTCCACAACGCCCCGACGGTTCAGCCGACTGGACCGCCGAACAACTTGCCACCCTCATCACCCGCGACTCGATGATCGGGACCGCGGTGGCGTTGGGCGTGGAGGGCGTGCGGGTGTGATTCCACCACCCCCTCAATGCTCCTTTGCCTCGAACTCCTGCGCCGGACCGATGGGGTCGGCGTCGAGGCGCACGGCGATGCCTGCGAGCTTGGGACCGGAGGCGGGATACTCCGTCATCACGTAAGGGTCGTGGCCCGGAATGATGTGGCGCGGCGTCGGCGCGAGGCGTTGCACCACGCGATAGGAGTCGAGCATCTTGCCGATGTGGAAGCAGGTGGTGAAGAGCCGATTGGTCATCAGGTGCTCATAGTAGTGCGCCGCATCCGACGCGAGCACGACCCAACCACGCCGCGTATGTACGCGCGCCACTTGCAGGCCGTCTGCGTGCCCCGGCGTGGGGTGCAATACGATACCCGGCGCGACTTCTGTGACACCGTCCAGCATTTCGACGCGGCCTTTGAAGTTCAGCCGCACCATGCCGACCACGTCCTCGACGTGATAACTGTGGCCGGGCCGCTCGTAGCGCATGTATTTGCCCGTCGCATAAGCCATCTCACGCGCTTGGAGAAAGAACCGCGCATTGGGAAACTTGTCGAAATTTCCGACGTGATCGTAGTGCATGTGCGAGAGGATCACGTCGCGCACCTCGCGCGCATCGACACCCACGAGTTTGAGGCTGTCGATCGGGCAGCGAAGAAACTCCCGCTTGCGCGCCTTGGCCATCTCCTCTGTGAACCCCAGATCGAGCACGAACGCGCCGGCAGGCCCCTTTAGCACCCAGACGTAGTAGTCCATCGGCATCGGGCTTTCGTGCGGATCGCCGCCGACGAAATGATCCCGACGCAGAGCGTCCCGCCGGGCGTAGCGGATGGCATGGATTTCGTACTCGGGCAGGGCGGGGGTCGTCATGGGCGCCTCGCTGGTTCGAGATTTAGTAGCTGAGCATACCTGGGGAGCAGGCCCCTGCAACGAGGGAGTACGCAGCGCGAGCTTCTTTGAACGCCTCATTATTTCCAGTACAAATCGTGATCAATAGACAGAGTCGAACTGGCGCAACCTCGCGGTTTCGTGTCAATCTGAGTGAATTGGACAAATCAGCGGCCCCGATTCACCGGTCGCAGGCGATAGGAGGCGCGGCATGCTTCTGAACACTCTGGGCTACGTCGGCATACATTCGCAGCGCCTGGATGACTGGGCGACATTCGGTCCGGCATTCCTGGGCCTCGAACTCGTCGAGCGCACGAAAAGCCAACTCAAGTTCCGCATGGACGACCGCAGCCAGCGTATCGTCGTGTCGAACGAGGAAACCGTCGCGACCGCTTTCGGCTTCGAGGTGGCGGATGCCGCCGCCCTCGATGCCCTCGGTGGACGCCTCGAAGCGGCCGGCGTTCTGATCGAGCGCCTTCCTCGCGTCGAATGCGAACGCCGCGCGGTCGCCGACGCCATCCGCTTCAAAGACCCCGCCGGCAATCGCCTGGAGGCCTTCCACGGGGCCGAGACCATCGACGCTCCCTTCAAACCCGGTCGCCCCCTGTCTGGGTTTCGAACAGGCACGCTTGGCATGGGACACGCCGTGCTGCATGTCGAAAGCGCCGACGATCTCCTGTGGTTTTACCGGGACGTTTTGGGGTTCGCCCTCAGCGATTATCTCGTGAAGCCGATCAAGGCCTATTTCTTCCACCTCAATTCGCGCCATCACAGCCTCGCGCTGATCGAAACCGGCAAGACGGGTGTGCACCATTTCATGATGGAGTTGCAGGGACTGGATGACGTTGGCCAAGCCTACGACATCGCCAGCAGCGAAAAAGACCGCGTCGCTATTTCACTCGGCCGCCATACCAACGATCTGATGACGTCGTTCTACACGCGCACGCCGGAGAACTTCCTCATCGAGTATGGTTGGGGCGGCCGCACCATCGAGCCCGAAACCTGGCAGCCCAGCGAAATGAAATTCGGCGGCAGTCTGTGGGGGCACGAACGCCCCTGGTTGCCCGAGGACCAATTGCGCGCCGCGCGCGAGGCCCGCGCACGGGCAGCCGCCGCCGGTCAACGCGCGCCTGTCCAAGTAATGGACGGCAACTATCGCGTCGGCACGGGCGAATGTGCGTGGTGGGATGGTATCAAACAGAGCTGAAAGCAGGGCCGGTGGTGGCCTCTGATTTGTCCTAAACCACCGGCTTGCGCGTGCCGCCCATGAACAGCAAGACCGGCAAGGCCATCGCCGACACGGCCGTGAAGAGGCCGAACGCATTGATATAAGCGATCATCGAGGCTTGCCGGCCCATTTCGCGCGACAGCCGCTCCAGGCTCGACAGACTTTCGAATTCCCACAGTCCCGTCACCCACGGCAACATCAAAGATCGGTTGTAGGGCGATGCCACCTCGGTGAGCCGAGCGTAGTTCATTCCCGTCGAGCGCACCACTTCCGCCACACAAATCGTAATGAAGAGCGACGCCCCGATATTACGCAGCAGATGAAACATCCCCGTCGCCTCAGGCATGCGATCGCGCTGAATGTTGGGGAACGTGATCAGCGTCAGGCAGACCACGATGATGCCGGACGACAACCCCTGCACCGCGCCGTTGAGACCCAGCTCCCACGGCGTCACGTTCAGATTGATGTGCATCAGCCAATAACCCGACACAAGTTGTAGGCCAAAGCCGATGGCGACGCTGATCCGCGGATCGAGCTTCGCCAGAAACATCACTGCGAAAAACCCCACGATGCCGCCGAAACCCCGCGACGCGACGACCAGTCCGACGAGCGTATCGGGATAACCCATATGCGTGCGCAGCAAGGTTGGCAGCAGCACCATTGGCGTGAAGTTGAGCATGCCGAAGATCGTCACCAGCACGAGGCCGAGACTGTAGTTGCTGTCCTTCAGCAGACGCAGGTCGAGAAACGGTCGCGCCGCCGTGAAACTATGCACGAGAAACCCATAGCCCGTCAGCAGTGTGACGATCATCGTCACCTGGATTTCGGCGGAGTCGAACCAGTCGACGCGCTGCCCGCGCGCCAGCATCCACTGCAATCCGCCAACGGCGACGGACAGCAGAATGAAACCCGTCCAATCCAGGTGGGTCGCTCCTTTGGCCTTGTCCTTGGGCAAGGAGAGCGCCAACCCGATCGTGGCCAGCGCCCCGACCGGCACCAGCAGAAAGAACGACCAACGCCAGCTCATCGCATCGGCGAGCCATCCACCAAGTGCTGGCCCGAAGATGGGACCCAACACCACGCCCATCCCGAAAATACCGAGCACGAACCGATGCTGATGTGGCGGGAACGTATCGAGCAACACCGTTTGGACCATCGGGACGCTCGGCGCGCCCGCCGCACCCTGCACGATGCGCCAAAATATCAACGACTCGAGCGATGCCGCAAACCCACAAAACATCGTCGCCAGGGTGAAGAGAGCGGTCGACCAAACCATCAGGTTCCAGCGGCCCATACGGGCGGCGAGCCATCCGGTCATGGGCATAGCCACAGCGGTCGCCACGATATTGAACGTCACTGTCCACGAGATCTCGTCCGGCGTCGCCGAAAACGTACCCTGCATCTGCGGCAGTACGGTCGAAGCAACCAGGATGGTCATGAAATAAAGGGCGACAGTCAACACGCCCGAGATCAGGATGAACAGGCGCTGGACCTGGCTCAACGGCACTCCTGAAGGTTCGGTTGACGTTGTAGCGCGGGAGGCGACGACGCCTCATCGTGCTTGGCTGCGAGCTTACGTCTGCGGGACCGCTCCGCGCAAGCGCGTGTCCGAGGGCGTGTCGCCACCCCTACACGTCGGGTGGGCGAAGACGTCGCGCTCCAGTACGGCCGCACGTGATCCCGGACGGCTGCATCAGACGCGCGTCCGCCGGGACGCAGGCAAGGGGGGGCCAGCTCGACGCACCATCACACAGACAGGCGCACCCGAGACCGCAGGGTCATCCACTGGTCGCAGCCTCCTGTTTCCCGGCCGGAACAGTGCGGTTGCACTGCGCAGAGACAGGATCGTTTCCGTGAGGTCGACTGGAACTATAACGGCACAGCTTGAAGGCAGCTCGTCCTCGGCATGGCGACGTGACTTGAAATCAGGCATCGATGCCTCCACTCCAGGCTCGCAAACGCCATCGCTCCATGCTCGATTGGGGACGCGACGCGAAACCCTACCGATCAGAACGACCATGGGCGACAGGTCCGAGAGAAGCAGGCTTGCAGGCCACGCAGGACGGCCGTGGTTGCAGTTGCGCCGGCCGCCGGAGATTTTGACTTGGGGGCTCCCGGCCCAGATCGGCCACAATAATGCCCCGCCCCTCGAAGAGCCGAGACCCGATCTCTATGTTCGCTACAAATGGCGGCAGGCGCACGCCGCTGCCTGGAAAACACCTTCGATGTCGATTTTGAAGTTCCGCGTCGCCCGCGCCGAAGCGGCAGGGGTCAGCTACCACACGTATATGTTGGAGTTACTCGACACGGGCCGGCATCTCCAAGCTGGAGAGTCCCCCTCGACCGCACCCACGCCCAAGGTCGCGACCCGCGATCACGCGGACGATTGACCGACGCACTGCGCGCCCGCCCTCACTGCTCGGGCGCGAAAGGCTCAGTCCCTTTAGGCGTGCCATCAGCGGCGAAGGTGAGTTTTTCGACTTTGGCTTCCGCCTGCTTCAGGAGCCGGTCACAGTGCTCTTTGAGCATTTCGCCGCGTTCGTAAATGGTGATGGACTCCTCGAGCTCCACATCACCCCGCTCCAGGCGACCGACAATGCTCTCGAGTTCCTTCAGAGCCCGCTCAAAGGTCATGGCCTGGATATCTTCGTGGCGGGGCGCCGCCTTCGTGGTGGTCATCTGTCAGCCTTTCTCAGCGCCGTCCGGCGTCAATGTCCCGCGTCCATGAGGCCCTCGACATGGACGGCCACCGATCGACCCAATGCCGCCAGATCATACCCTCCTTCGAGGATCGAAACGATGCGTCCACTGGACTGCTTGTCCGCAACCTCGGCAAGCTGGTCCGTCGCCCATCGGAAATCGGCCTCGACGAGCGCGAGATTTGCGAGCGGATCGTCACGGTGCGCGTCGAACCCGGCTGAAATCAGCACGATATCGGGGCCGAAGGCGCGCAGCCCCGGCAGAATGCGCGATTGGAACGCTTCACGAAAGGGCGCTCCGCCGTCGCCGGGCCGCAGCGGCGCATTGCAGATGTTGCCGACACCGACTTCGCGCAGCGCACCGGTTCCTGGATAGAGCGGCATCTGATGGGTCGAGGCGAAGAACAGATCCTCATCACTCCAGAAGATGTCCTGCGTGCCGTTACCGTGGTGGACGTCGAAATCGACGACGGCAATTCGCTCCAGGCCATGTTTGGCGCGCGCATACATTCCGGCGATGGCGATGTTGTTGAACAGGCAGAACCCCATGGCCCGCGCACTCTCGGCGTGATGGCCGCACGGGCGCACTTGCGCGAAAGCATTACGCGCTCGCCCCTCCACGACGGCATCGACGGCAAGCAATCCCGCCCCGACAGCGCGCAGCGCCGCCTCCCATGACCCCGACGAGAGTACGGTATCGGGATCGAGGCGCACGGCGTCCTCGCCTGCATCGGGTCGCAAACGCTCGATGGCCTCGATGTAGTCCGTCGGATGCGCCAGAGCGATCCAGGATTTCACATCCTCGCGCAACGGAGCCTCGACACGCTGCAATCCGGCAAAGTGCTCATGCGATAGCGCCGTGTCGATGGCGCGCATGCGGTCGGGTCGCTCGGGGTGGCCCGGGCCAGTATCGTGGTGGAGAAACGCGGGATGGGTAACGAGCAGCGTGGCCATAAATCACCCGGAACAATGTGCTGGGTACAGTGGCGCTGAATTTAGCGCATTTCGGGCCGACAAACGAGCGGGCACAGGCGCACCCATGGTTTTAGCCCGCAGGGCGGACGGTCAAGCCGCAGCTTGGGTCGGGGTCATATCCACTCGCACGGAGCGCGGCGCGCCAAACAACGCGCCCTGTCCCAACACGGCCCCGAATTCGACGATTTGGGCCAGTGCCTCTTCGTCCTCGATCCGGCCGACAACGAGGGCCAGTCCGAGGCCAGACAGATGGCGGCACAAATCAGCAGCGGGAACCGAGCCACTCGCGGTGGGCAGCCCCTCGAGAAAAATCTTCGCATCGAGCTTGATGAAGCCGAATCCGACAGCCACAATCTGCTCGAAATCCATATCGAGATCCGTGACCTCTTCCATCGAGAACCGCAACCCGAGCGCTGACATCGTGGCAATCTCGGCCCAGTGCGCGCGTGTAAAGCTGCGCACGTCGCTTTGCGCGAAGGCCAGCACCAAGCGCCCGTCCGGTGACGGCCCTTCCTCGAACAACCCCATATAAGTTTGGCGAAACCCCTCATCGCCTAGCGATTCGCCATCGAAGGAAGCGAACAGCGCGCCCGCGCTTCCGCGCGCTGCTAGGCGCTCCGCAACCTTGGCGGTGCGGGCCAGCTTGCCCGCCTCGATTTGCGGGAGAAGTCCGTTCTGTGAAGCAATCGGGCCGTACTCTGCCACATCGAGGTCTTGCTGGTCGTGGGTTCTCAAGCGAACCGAGACTTCGAAATGTTTCGCGATCCGCTCGTCGAGGCCCAGGATCGGGTCGAGGTAGACATCGATCCGATCGGCCTCCACGGCTTCCGCGATCAATGCAAAACGACTGTCGGGCGTTGGCGATCGACGTGAAGCCGCAACGAGCGTTGGCGCGACGGCGACTGGTACACCCATTGACGGTCCACGCGCTGCCTCGGCGGCCTCGAAGTCGCGGGCCGAGGCGTCCATGCGCCTCAGATTGCCTGCAGCCGACCGCAGCAGCGCCGCTGAATGTTCGATTGCTTGATCGGTTGCGGTGGCCACACGATCACGCTCGGCCCCGGAGGACACCGACTGCGGCGTCTCGTCATCGCCTGACGCCGTGGCGGTCGACCCGTCCCCATCATCGGCCTCCGCATCGCGCGGCGGCGCATTCAGCTTGGCGGCAAGCTGCTGAATGATTTCTTGCATATTTTCAAACTCGCGCGTCTCACCGACCCTCGCGGCAGACGTCAGTGTCAGCGAGTCGGGTGTGGCCACCCCGTCCAGAGTCCCGGCAACGGCTTGCAATGGGTCCGTTGGCTGCGTCGGTTCAGCGGCCACAGGTTCTGCGACCAAGAGTTTTGCTGCATCCCCAACCAGATCGGCCGTCGGCTCTTCCGGCAGAGGTTTGGAGGCAGACTGTTCGGCGGGCCCCGGCGATGATGTTTCCAGGTCGCGCGTTATACCGGCCTGAGGCACCGCCGCCTCTCCGGTCGACAAGCGCGGATAGCCCGCGATCGAAATTGCTGGTGGCGGGGGCGGCAGAACGTGGAATGCACCGCCCGACCTTTCAATTGCCCCAGCGGAGGGCGTTTGCGTGCGCACAGGCGGGCGCGGTGCGCGTTCCCGGGGGTCACTCGCCTCCAGCTCGGCGAGCTTGGCTTCCCTCTCTCGCGCGGCATCTCTGCGTTGCATGTCGGCAATAAGGGTGGTCAGACGTCCAATCTCGCCCTCGAGATCGGCAACCTGTTGTGCTCGGCGCACGACAACATGCATCGCCAGTAGCACGACATACCCGACGCACGTCGCCAGGAGCGCCAGCAAAAATCCAGCCTCGAATTGCGCGTAGAGCCCCACGCCCAAAGCAACCGCCACGACACTCATCGCCACCAGGACGAAACTTTCGCGGAAAGCGGCTTGGCTGGAGTTCGGGTTTTTGATGGCTATAGAATCATTCATGACTACTCGCTCGAACCGATTCGCATGCCACGATGGTGACGCTGACCGAACGACGCGATCAATCCTCATGAGCCCGCTATCACCAGGAATTAGGATGGGCAGGTGCGGCTTCGCGGCCACAGGGCTCAGATCGAGGCCTGATCGTCTTCTGCCTCTTCGCCGTCGTCGTCAGCCTCGACCGGCATCCGCACGACGACGCGGCCGGCCGCGAGATCGACTTCGGGCACGAAGGCTTCTTTGAACGGCACGAGGTCGGTTTGCCCGCCACCCACGGGGCGAATATCGAGGAGGTCGCCCGCGCCGAAATTCTCGACGCCCACGATTTTGCCGAGCACGACGCCCTCCGGCGACACCGCCTCGAGGCCTATCAGATCGACGTGGTAGAATTCCTCCCCTTCGGGCGCAGGAAGCTGGGCGCGATCCACGAAGAGTTCCGTGCCCCGTAGCGCCTCCGCCGCTGTGCGATCAGCGATACCGTCGATGCGCGCGATGACCCCTTTGGAGCTGGTTCCCACCAGCTTCAAATGGAACGCCCGCGCGCCGGATTTATCGGCAAGCGGCCCGTACGACGCAATGTCACCCGGGTCGTCGGCATAGGAATGCACGACCACCTCGCCCCGAATGCCATGCGCCGCCGCGATCCGGCCAATCAGAATGCGCGCGGGTTTGGGAGGCGAGATGGTCACGCGATCAACTCACGTTACTCGGCTTTAGCTTCGCCAGTTGCTGCTTTGGCGGCCTCAGCAGCTTCGCGTTCCATGCGCTTCTTGCGCGGCTTGGCTTTCACGGGATTGGTCGGTTGCGTGCGCTTCAGCAAGCCGGCCTTGTCGAGGAACCGCGCGACGCGATCCGTCGGCTGCGCGCCAACGGAGATCCAATACTTGGCCCGATCCAGGTCGAGCTTGACGCGGTCGGCGTGATCCTTCGGAAGCATCGGATTGTGCGTGCCGATCTGCTCGATATAGCGACCATCACGGGGCGCGGCAGCCTCGGCGATGACGATATAGTAGTAGGGCCGCTTCTTCGTTCCACCACGTGACAGGCGCATTTTAACGGACATGAGAGTGTTTCCTTGTTGAGGTTCGTCGAGATCGATGTTCGAGGGTTGCTAATGTCGTGACGATAAAAGGTGGCGCCAAACCTGGTTGCCACCCGGCGATTTGAGTGTCGCGTCGAAGCGGGCGCCGATGCGCTCCGCGACACGCTGCGATGGTGCGTTTTCCTCGTGGATATAGCTGACCGCAGTCGACCAACCGAGTTCGAGAAAGGCATAATCACCGGCGCGGCGAGCGGCTTCGGTTGCATAGCCCCAACCACGGAAGCCGTCGTATAGGACCCACATGATTTCCGGCTCCGGCCAGCCGTAAGGTTGCCAGAGCCCCGCATAGCCCGCGGCACGATGAGATGTCTTTTCTTCGACTACCCAATTGCCGAAACCGCGCAACGTCCAGTGACCGACGAACAGCGCCAAGCGCCGCCAACTTTCGGCCAGCGACAACGGGCCCCCGACGAAGCGTGACGCTTCGCTCGCGTAGAAGGCGGCGAGGGCGCTGTGGTCTGCATCTTGCCACGGTCGCAGACGCAGCCGTTCGGTTTCGAGGATGGGTTGCATCGGTTATTTCTTCTTTCCCGGTTGACCGGGAAAAGGGGGACGCCCACCGCCGAGGCCGGGGAGGCCCGGCAAGCCTCTCGGGCCGCCACCCAATCCTGGCAGGCCGCCGCCAAAATTGGGCGGGAGCATGGGAGGAGGCGCACCTTTCGGTTTTGCCGGAACGAGGTCGCGAATTTCTTTCGGTAACTGCTCAAGTGCTTTCGGGTCGAGCCTTGCGAGTTCCGCCTGCATTTTCTCGAGCTCGGCAGCACTCGGGGCTCCCATGCCACCCATCCCTCCGCCCATGCCCAACGCGCCGGCCATTTTTGACATCATGCCGGGGTTCTTGCCGACCATTTTCATCATGTCCGCCATCTGGCGGTGCATTTTGATGAGTTTGTTGATGTCCTCGACCTTAGTCCCAGAACCAGCCGCGATCCGGCGCTTGCGTTTGCCGTCGAGGATTTTTGGATTGCGCCGCTCGAGCCGCGTCATGGAGGAAATGATCGCCCCCTGCCGCTTCAAGACGCGATCATCCAGGTTGGCGGCCGCCATCTGCTGCTTCATCTTACCCATGCCCGGCAGCATGCCCATGACGTTGCCCATGCCACCGAGCTTTTGCATCTGTTCGAGCTGAGCAGCGAGGTCTTCGAAATCGAACGAGCCCTTGCGCATTTTCTGCGCAATTTGCTGAGCCTTCTCGACGTCGATCGACTCTGCGGCCTTTTCGACCAGGCTGACCACATCGCCCATGCCGAGAATGCGGCCGGCAATTCGCCGCGGATGGAAATCCTCGAGCGCGTCCCATTTTTCACCGACGCCCAGCAGCTTGATCGGCTTTCCCGTGACCGCCCGCATGGACAGCGCTGCGCCGCCACGCCCGTCGCCGTCGATCCTCGTCATCACGATACCGGTGATGCCGACGGTCTGTTCGAAGGCCGTCGCCGTCACTACCGCGTCCTGTCCCGTGAGGGCATCGACGACCAACAGAACTTCGTGCGGGTTGGTCAGACTTTTGACCTGGGCGACCTCCGCCATCAGTTCCTGATCGATCGTCGTGCGACCGGCCGTATCGAACAAAATCACATCGAAGCCGCCGAGGCGGGCGGCATCCTGCGCCCGGCGCGCAATCTGGAGCGGCGTTTGACCAGCCACGATCGGGAGCGTATCAACGCCGGTCTGTTCGCCCAGAACGCGGAGCTGCTCCTGAGCGGCGGGTCTGCGTGTATCCAGCGACGCCATCAGCACCTTGCGGCGCTCGCGTGTCTTCAAACGGTAGGCGATCTTGGCCGTCGTCGTCGTCTTGCCAGATCCTTGTAGACCGACCATCAAAATGCCGAGCGGTGGGGCCGCCGCCAAATCGATCGGCTCGGCATCCGACCCCAAGATCTCGACCAACTCGTCGTGCACGATCTTGACGACCATCTGGCCGGGTCGGATCGATTTCAGGACGGCGGCGCCCACCGCCTTGCTGCGCACCCGGTCCGTGAACGAGCGTACGACATCGAGCGCCACATCGGCCTCGAGCAAGGCGCGGCGCACTTCGCGCATCGCATCGTTGACGTCGCTTTCGGAGAGCGCGCCACGCCCCGTCAGCTTGTCGAATACACCGGCAAGCCTATCGGAGAGGGACTGGAAGAGTTCGGCCATGGATCATGGTCCTCGCCGTATCGGGTCGATCATCACGCGCCCGGCACTTTCATCGACCCGAATTCGATCATGACGTGCTCCTGAAAAGCGGGTCGCGTCATCAGGCGCGCGTACCAGGCCTCCACATTGGGCAGGGATGGCCGGGCGATCTCCAGGTTGAAATAGCGATACATCAGCGCGCCCACGGCGATATCCGCCATACTCACGGTCTCCCCGACGATGAACGAGCGGCCGGAAAGCTGACGGTCGAGGATGGACATTTTTTCACCGGCGCGACGCGCCGAAGCGTCGACCTGGGCCACATTGCGCTCGCGGGCAGGCGTGCGGATGAGTTGCAAGAAACACGTCGTGATGACCTCGCTGTAAATTTGGGTCAGCGACCAGTCCATCCAACTATCGGCGCGCGCAAACGTCATTTCGTCCAGCGGCGACAGCGACCCCCGACCGTAGCGCTGCGCTAAATGGCGCACGATAGCGTTCGACTCCCACAGCACGAAGCCGTTGTCGTCGATCGTGGGCACGAGACGGTTGGGATTGAGCAGCGCATACTCGGGCGTGTCGAGCCCGCCGAACGGCCCCCCGAAGTCGAACCGTTGATGTTCGAGCCCCAGCTCGCCGATCGCGAACATGACCTTCTGGACGTTGATCGACGTCTTGCGACCCCAGACCTTCAACATCAGCGCTCCGAACCTGTCCGTTCAACTCACCGAACACCAAATCGCCCGCGGGCGAGCCTTCGCCGGCGGACGTTCTACGGCTTGCCGCCCAATTCGAATGGACCTAGCGAAGCACGGACCCCAGAAGGGATCACTGGCGGACCATGGTCGAGGCGCGCGGAAAAGTCAAACACTGACGGGCCGCTCACGCGATCCGTTGGCCGGTCTTCTTCCAATCGGCGATGAATTGCTCGAGGCCTTTATCCGTCAACGGATGCTTGACGAGGGCCTGTAGGATAGTGGCGGGGACCGTTGCCACATCGGAACCAGCGAGCGCTGCTTCCTTGACGTGATTCACCGTCCGAATCGAGGCGGCCAAAATCTGCGTCGTGAAGTCCGGGTAGTTGTCGTAGATCGCCCTCATCTCGCGAATGAGCTGCATGCCATCGAGGCCATTGTCATCTAGCCGGCCGATGAAGGGCGACACGAACGTCGCGCCAGCCTTGGCCGCGAGCAGCGCCTGATTGGCAGAAAAACACAACGTGACATTGACCATCGTACCTTCGCCGACCAGCGTGCGGCAGGCCGACAGACCGTCCCACGTCAGCGGCACCTTGACCGCGACATTGGAGGCAATCTCACGCAGAATACGCCCCTCACGCAGCATTCCAGCGGTGTCTGTCGCCGCCACCTCGGCCGACACAGGCCCCGACACGAGCTCACAAATCTCCGCGACGACCTCTTTGAAATCGCGCCCGGATTTGGCGATCAGTGACGGGTTCGTGGTGACGCCATCGAGCAGACCGAGGGCGGCGAGGCTGCGGATTTCGGCCACATCCGCCGTATCGACGAAGAACTTCATGGTCGGGCACTTTCCTTGGGCTCAATCCTCGAACGGGTCTTTCATCAGGATGGTGTCCTCGCGCTCCGGCGATGTCGAGAGCAACGTCACCGGGCACTCGATCAACTCTTCGATGCGCTTGACGTACTTGATCGCCTGCGCCGGCAGGGCGGCCCAAGAGCGCTTCCCTTCCGTCGACGCATTCCACCCCTCGAACGATTCATAAACCGGCGTGAGCCGGGCCTGCTGGTTCATCCCCGCCGGGAACCGATCGAGGCGCTGGCCATCGAGTTCATAGGCGACGCAGACTTTGATTTCCTGCAATGCATCGAGAATATCGAGTTTGGTCAGGGCAATACCATCGATACCAGCCACTTTGACGACCTGCCGGACGAGCACGGCATCGAACCAGCCGCAGCGTCGCGGGCGCCCCGTATTGGTGCCGAACTCGCGCCCTCGCTCGCCGAGCAGTTTCCCGATCGCGTCCGGATTGCCCTGCGCGTCGAGAAGTTCGGTGGGAAACGGGCCAGACCCAACACGGGTCGTGTAGGCCTTCGCCAGACCCAATACTGTGCCAATCGCCTTCGGCCCTATCCCTGACCCGGCAGCCGCTTGACCCGCCACCGTGTTCGATGACGTGACGAACGGATACGTGCCGTGATCGATATCGAGCAGCGCACCTTGCGCGCCCTCGAAGAGAATGCGTTTTCCAGCTCGGCGCGCCCGATCGAGCGTATCCCAGACCGTGTCGACGTAAGGCAGAACCAGGGGTGAGACCGCAGACAGCTCGCCAATCAACTGGTCGCGATCGATCAACGGCTGAGCAAGGCCCTGCCGCAAGGCATTATGATGCACCAGCAGCCGATCGATTTTGGGGCCGAGGTTTTGCAGATTACGCAAATCCTGCACCCGAATGGCGCGGCGGCCCACCTTGTCTTCGTAGGCTGGCCCGATGCCCCGGCCGGTCGTCCCGATTTTCTGGCCGCCCGCTGACTGCTCGCGGAGCTGATCGAGTTCTCGATGGAGCGGCAGAATGAGTGTTGCGTTCTCGGCCACCTTCAAATTATCCGGTCCGACGTGAACGCCCTGTTTACGCAAAGCTGAAATTTCATCGACGAGATGCCAGGGATCGACGACGACCCCGTTCCCGATGATCGACAATTTACCCGGGCGCACCACACCGGACGGCAGCAACGCCAATTTGTACGTCTTGCCACCAATGACCAGCGTATGTCCGGCATTGTGGCCGCCCTGAAAGCGCACCACGATATCGGCCCGCTCGGACAGCCAATCGACGATTTTGCCTTTGCCCTCGTCGCCCCACTGGGCGCCAATCACCGCTACGTTAGCCATTTGTTCCTCGCCCGCCTCGCGGATCGACCAGACACACGGAAAAAGGCCCCGGACAACACCGGAGCCTTTTTTAATTGCTTATAGCGTCGATTCCCCTCCGGGCAAGCCCGGCGAAGGGAGGCTCACGCCAAGCAACGGCTCGAAGACCACCCCTTCGCTTCGGTCTCTTCTCCGGCAAATCCCTCGAAACCAACACCCCGCGAACGATAAAATTTGAAATAAATCCAAGGCCTCGACTTAGCCCAATAGGAATTTCTTGGGAGTACGCAGAACACTGGACGATCAGTAAAGGGCACCAGCCATCTGCTCGGATGTCAGTCGAAAGAAGGGTTCTGCACATGAGTTCTCGGAAGCATTCAATCGGAACTTTCAGAAAGGATGAAAGCGGCAGCGTCGCCATCATCTTCGGTTTGTTGGCGACAGTCCTTTTTCTGTCTGTCGGCGCTGCCGTCGACATCGGTCGTTGGCAACATGCGCGTACCCGCACTTTGGCTGCTATCGATGCGGCGGTACTAGCTGGCGGGCGCTCCTTCCAAGTCAATCCGGACGCTGCTAAAGCGCTGCAAGTGGCGGCAAATGTGTATGCCGACAACATCAACACCCGAAGCCCTGTTTTGAGCGATAATGTGGCGTTCGTGGCTGTCGATAACAACACAGCATTCACGGCTACGGGAAATGCGTGGATCCAAACACCATTCCTGAAGATGGCCAAGGTCGACAAACTGCCGCTGCTCAACAATGCCGGCACGGAATTCGCGAAAGCCGTTCTCCCCGGCGGCGGTTCGCTCAATGCTAAAACCCATCTCGAAGTCTCCGTAATGCTCGACATTACGGGCTCGATGGCGGGTAGCAAGCTCACTGCCATGAAGACGGCGGCCAAAGACCTCGTCGATATCGTGGTCTGGGCAGACCAGAGCACATACACATCTCGTATTGCACTTGTCCCCTTCTCGTCGCACGTCAACGTCGCCACATATGCAACCGCTGTTCGCGGCGCATCGGTGAGTGGCACGGCAACACCAGCTACTTACGAGTCCGCTGTTTATGATAGGTACAGAATAACCAGTGGCTCCAGCCGTTTGTCTCTTACGACTTGCGTTAGCGAGAGAACCGGCGCCGAGGCTTACACGGATGCGCCACCAACCACTGCTCGTGTCGGCCGAGCGTATGGGGCATGCGCGCCGTCCAGCAGCAGCACGATCATTCCGCTCACAAACGACAAGACCGCTCTGAAGAATGCTATCGATAGTTATAGTGCTGCTGGAAGCACGGCTGGTCATTTGGGAACGGCCTGGGCGTGGTACATGATTTCGCCGAAATGGGCCTACCTCTGGCCGGAAGCAAACCGACCGAAATCCTATGAAGCCGCCGACGTGAAAAAAGTCATCATTCTCATGACCGACGGTGAGTACAACACTCAATATTGCCGTGGCGTCGAAACTGATGACGCCGGCTGCTCGGGTCCCAATGGCTCGTCGGACTCCCAGGCGCGGAAACTGTGCACCGAAATGAGAAAACAGAATGTAACGCTGTATTCTATCGGTTTCCAGATCGACTCGTCGACCGCTGAAACGACTCTGAAAAACTTCTGCGCCTCAGAGTCGGACAATTACTACAAGGCGACGACTGCAAAGCAGTTGCAGGAAGCATTCCGCGACATCGCCCTTTCGATATCAGAACTTCGTTTATCTCACTAAACGACCCTCACTGTTAAACTGGGGTGGCGCTCGTCACCCCAGTTTCAATACCGCTCTGCACAGCAGTCGTGATGGCCAACGAGCGAGAAGCATCGCTTAAATCGCGCCGTATCTTGAAACGAGGTCGCAACATGAACCAGTGCATGGAAAAGAGCGGAGCCAGCTCGGCAGTTCGCCCAGTTCGAAGGTTCATCAAGGACACCAGAGGTGCGACTGCGGTTGAATTTGCCATGGTTTCCTTGCCGTTCCTGATGATGATCTTCGGCATGATTGCCTTGGGCGTACACTTCTTGACGAGCTATGTTCTTGAAAATTCGGCAGATCGTGTCGCCAGAATGATCCGCACGGGCGAAGTCGTTACCTCTCAAATAACCGTAGCCGGTTTCAAGCAAAAGGTCTGCGACAACGCATTCGCTATTATTAAATGCGATCTGGTGCTGGCCGTGCACGTGCAGACTTGGAATAGTTTTTCGGCGGTGACGCCCGTTAATTGCCTCAAGCCGGACGGAACTTTGGCGCCATCGACGGGCTCCGATACAAGCTTGATTTCGCAGTTTGCCGGCGCGGCAAATCAAATTGTGCTCGTGACGCTGTGTTACGAGTCTAAAATTGCTGGCCTCATTCCGTTTCTCGACCTTGGGAAAATGAATAACGGCGCTGCTCTTCTGCAAACGTCTGTGACGTTCAGAACCGAACCATGATCCATCTATCGATCGACGGGAGGTAGACACCTATGAAATACAAATTCGTGACACGCGTCCGCACAACTATGTCAGCCAAGTCTCACACCTTCCGTCGCCGTCAAGACGGGATCGCGGCTGTCGAGTTTGGCTTGTTGGCACCTGTTCTTATGCTCATGTTGTTGGGCATGCTCGAAATAGGACTGGCTTTGAGCGTCGACCGGAAGCTTTCCATGGCTGTAGCGTCGGTCGCTGATCTGGTCGCCCGTGAAAATAGCGCGACGACGGCTTCGGTCAAATCGATTACGGACGTGGCCGGCCATTTGATGCATCCCTATGATGCCTCGAAAATAAAACTGACCGTCAAGTCGATCCGGACGGACCTCATCAACACGACGAAGGGCCAAATTCAGTGGTCGTACGCCCATAACGGCGGTGTCACTTCGGCCGCTAACTGCTCTGAAGAGGCCCTTGCAAAAGAGCTACTCGGTGCGGGGGCCGTGGGGATAAGCGTCGAAGGATCGTACGATTACACGCCCTTGGTCACAAAATACGTCATCAAGTCGAACATAAATTTCACAGATAACGCCATGATGTCTCCTCGCAAAGGCACCGTTATTTACAACGGCAACACAACGCCCTGCCCCTGATGCACGTTGTGCCGATGCGTTTGACGCAACATCGCTGAACGCCCCTGCAAGCCTCGATTTGCCCCCCACCCCCGGAGAGCCCTCTCTCCGGGGGTGATTGTTTAGCTGAAGATCATTGGTCGCTGCTCTCGAGCGCGCTTAGACTTGGCGTTGCCGACCGATCCCCTGTAATCGGGTGGTCGACACGACACGCGCAGCGAGGTGATTGCCATGGCAGAGGCCATCCACATTGAGTTTTCGCGGTTCTCGGCATTCTACAGTCCCCTCATTGCGACGATCGCTGGTGGGTTCCTGAAGGACGAAGGCTTTGCCCCGACGCACGCTGTCGCGACACCAGGGCGATCGTCGATCGAAGCGGTGACCGTGGGCGCCGTGCAGGTCGGTCAATCCGCTGTCAGCCAAGCCTTCATACCCCTCGAGAAAGGGCAGCGGCCCAGTGTCGCCCATTTTGCCCAGATCAACGAGATGGATGGGTTTTTTCTCGCCGGCCGCCAGCCTGAACCCACCTTCACGTGGTCGAGCCTCAAGGGAAAACGCGTCCTGATCGATCATGGAGCCCAACCGCTCGCCATGTTCAAGTACGCCTGCCATAGGCGGAAATTGCCGTTCGCCGACATCGTGGCCGTCAATGTGCCGTCGATCCAGATGGAAGAAGCCTTCCGCCACGGCGAGGGCGACTACATCCACTTGCAGGGCCCCCACCCCCAGCAGCTCGAGCACGACAAGATCGGCCACATCGTCGCATCGGTCGGCGCGGCCATCGGCCCGTGCGCCTTTTCGAGCCTCGTCGCTACGCGCGACTGGTTGCTGACCCCGCAAGCCAAGCGCTTCATGCGCGCCTACAGAAAGGCCCGCACGTTCGTCATCAAATCGCCAGCGTCCGAGGTCGCCAAGGTGGAAGCCCCCTACTTTCCATCGATCGACATCGACGTTTTGACGCGCACCATCTCCGCCTACCAGAAGCTCGGCAACTGGACACCTCACGTCGAGGTCACGAAACCCGCCTGGGAGGCGGTCAACGACATATTCTTGCACTCTAAACTCATCACCAAGCGCCACCGGTACGAAGACGCCGTCGTGCCGCCGCCGGCCTGACACCGCGTTTCCCTGTCCACCTGCTCCGCTGCCACCCTCTTGGCCGAGCGGGGCTTCCGCGCTAAACGGACACCCCAGATGTGACGCTCAATGCCCATTCCCAGGTGAGGAGGATGCCCCAATGACAATGTCTCTCGAACAGGTCGCCCAAGCCATGGTCGCACCGGGTCGCGGCATTCTCGCCGCCGACGAGAGTTCCGGCACGATCAAGAAGCGCTTCGACTCGATCAATACCGAGTCGACCGCCGATAGCCGCCGCGACTATCGCGAGATGCTGTTTCGCTCCAAGGAGGCGATGCAGAATTACGTATCGGGCGTCATCCTGTACGACGAAACCATCCGACAGAACGCCAAGGACGGCACGCCCCTGGTCAAGTTGATCAGCGATGCGGGATCACTACCGGGCATCAAAGTCGATGGTGGCACCAAGCCGCTGCAATTCTGTCCCGGCGAACTCGTCACCGAGGGCCTCGACAAGCTGCCCGAGCGGGTAAAGGAATACGTCGGCCTCGGCGCCAAGTTCGCCAAATGGCGCGCCGTGATCGATATCAGTGCCAGCATTCCTTCCCACGCCTGCATCCACGCCAACGCACACGCGTTGGCCCGCTACGCCGCGATCTGCATCGAAGGCGGGCTGGTGCCGATCGTCGAGCCGGAAGTTCTTATGGACGGCGCCCACGACATCGACCGCTGCGCCGAAGTGACCGAGTGGGTGCTGAAAGAGGTCTATCAAGAACTCTTCACCAACAAGGTCGTGCTCGAGCAGACCGTGCTCAAACCCAACATGGTGATTTCCGGCAAGACGTGCCCTCGCCAAGCGTCTCGCGAGGAAGTGGCCGAGAAGACCCTCAAAGTTCTGAAGCGCACGGTGCCGACAGCCGTTCCGGGAATCGCGTTTCTCTCGGGTGGGCAATCGGAGGAAGATGCGACCGCCCACCTCCACCTGATGAATGCAATGGGCGGGCTGCCGTGGAAGCTCTCCTTCTCCTATGGTCGCGCGTTGCAAGCCGCACCACTGAAAGCCTGGGGCGGCAAGTCCGAGAACGTGGCCGCTGGCCAGCGCGCATTCGCCCATCGCGCCAAGATGAATGGTCTGGCGGCGGCAGGTCGTTGGGCGCAGAGCCTCGAGAAGGCGGCTTGATCTCAGCGCCGGTTGTCGACGCCGCTCAAGGCGTCTTTGACGGGCGTTTTCCCGGACGCGCGGGCAGTGAATTCAAATAGGCCGCTATGGCTGAGCGATCTGCAGGCGACAACTTCGACGTATTGGCAATTATCGCCGCCATTTCCCCCTCGACGGGATAGCCAGCGGGCGCCAATCCGGTTTGCAGGAAGCTTTCCATATCCCGGAGCGACCACTCAGCCAGTCCATCCTGATGCGGTGTGATGTTGGGAACCCAACCAGTGCCAGTCGCGCCTGGACCACCTGCAAAGCGCCCGGTCGGCACGATGCCGCCGAGGATGTTTCTGCGGCTGTGGCATTCGGCGCAGTGACCTGGCCCTTCGACGAGGTAGGCCCCGCGATTGTGGGCGGCATCCTTGGCTGGATCGGCAACGAAGGGCCGCCCATCCATGAACAGAAGTTTCCAGGCGCCGACGCCGCGTCGAATGCTGAACGGCAATGGCAGTTGGTGCGACTGCGAGGCTGTCGGGTCCGGTGGCACGGTTTTCAGGAATGCATAGAGGTCGCGCACGTCGTCGACCGGCATGCGCTGATAGGAGGCGTAAGGGAAAGCTGGGAAAAGGTGGTCACCTTTGCGACCGATGCCCGCCAGCATGGCATTGACGAACTGCACCTCGGTCCAGGCTCCCAGTCCGGCGCCGGGATCGGATGAAATGTTGGGCATCTTGAACGTGCCGAACGGTGTGTCCAGCGCCAGTCCACCGCCCAACCTCAATCTGTCGTCCTGGCCGGGTGTGGCGTGGCAGTGCGTACACCCGCCGATGTCGAACATCGTCTGGCCATTGGCGAGGTCGGGTGTGCGGAACGGCAGCGGGTCTTGGGCAACCCATGCGGGTTCGGTCAGGACGTAACCGATCGCAAGGCCTGCAACCGATAGAGCGACCAACGTTCGAACGATGAAACCAAGTCGCATTCAACGGCTCGCCCTGGTTCGCTCTCGGCAACCGTTCCGAACGCATCCCACCGGGTTGGTGGGATGCGCCGAGGTGCATCAGGGCTTGGGTTTCTTCAGCAGTTCACCAAGGGTCGGTGCGAAACCGTCAGTGGCCTTGTGACATCCGCCACAGCTCGTTGAAAACGGCGCATAGCCGGTTTTGAAGCTGGCTTCGTCCTTGATCGCCGCAGCCGCAGTCTTCGCATCGGCAACCCACTTGTCAGCAGCAGCATTGAATTCTGCCCTCGCCGACCAAATTTTTGCAGCGGCATCGGTGCCTCCGCCTGTCTTGGAGTCCTCGGGGAACTGGTCTTTGAGTTTTCCGCCGACTTCCTGGATTTTCTGCAATCCGGACTGCACAACGGCCAGATCGAATGGTATTTCACCTTTGAACATCTTAGAGGTCGCAAAGGCCTGATCCGTAATCGACCGCATCGCCTCGCGGCGCTGCTTGATGACATCGAGATTTTGGGCGTAGGCCAATCCGGACGCAGTGACGGCTAGGCCCGTCATGATCGACATGCCCACAAGCAGCTTCGACTTCGCCATTGATCGTTCCCCTTGATGCGCGAACCATGGGCAGCCTCCCGCCGCCCACAACGAGGCTAACCCGAGTTCATCGATTTCGCGAGTTGAACTTTTCGTGATCGACGGCTCCAGGCAGGGGCGTCGCCATCCAACGTTGCCCATCGGCGGCGTCGGGAGTACGTTGCCCCGCTCGACACCCAGACAGCGAGACCCCCCATGGCAGAGCCCGGCTCTCACCAATCCGCCCGCGATGAAATCGACGTCTTGAAGGCTGCGCGCCAGTGGCTCCAGCGGGATGGCAAGGTGGCCATTGCGACGGTGATCGACACCTGGGGTTCGGCGCCCGTCGCGATCGGCGGCCAAATGGCTGTCGCTACGGATGGGCGCTTCCAAGGCTCGGTGTCGGGAGGGTGCATCGAAGGCGAGGTGATCGTCGAGGCGGAGGACATCCTGGAGTCCGGCACCCCTAAGGTGCTCACGTTCGGCGTTGCCGACGAGACGGCGTGGCGCGCCGGTCTGCCGTGCGGGGGCCAGGTGCAGGTGTTCGTCGAACGGCTTGACGGCGCGGCGGGCGGGACCGAATTGCTCGACCGGGCGATTGCCGCTCGCGACAGCCGTCAAGGTCTCGTTGTGCAAACGCGCTTGGATACGGCCGATCGGCGAATTTACGCGCGCGACGACGCGGGCCTGCCCGACGATATCGCCGACCGCTTCAGCACGGCTAAAAGCCAGCTCAAAGACGGCCCCGATGGCAAGATTTTCTTGCATGCGCTCGTGCCGCCCGCGCGCATCTTGATCATCGGCGCCACGCACATTGGCCAGGTGCTCTCACAGGTGGCCAAGCTCGCCGGTTACGAGGTCGAGATCATCGACCCGCGCACCGCTTTCGCAGCGCCCGATCGATTCCGCGATGTGACGATCCACGCGGAGTGGCCGCAAGACGCGCTGCCCCGGATTGGGCTCGACCCCTATACGGCGGTGGTCGCGCTGGCCCACGTCGGGCACATCGACGACGAGGCACTGAAATTGGCCGTACGCTCGCCCTGCCTCTATATCGGCGCGCTCGGCTCGCAGCGCAATCACACCAAACGACGTGAGCGCCTGACGGCGGCCGGGATCACCGACGCGGAAATTGCGCGCATCAAATCGCCGATCGGGATCGATATCGGCGCGCAAACCCCGGCGGAAATCGCGGTGTCCGTCATGGCGGAGATCGTGCTTGCGGTGCGTGGCGTCAAGCGCCGCATCGCCGTCGCCGCCGAATGAGCCAACGCACGGGCCTCGGTCTGGACATCCGGCAGATTGCGATCCTGGCCGCCATCTCCGTGCTGGCCATAGGCATTGCGGTCTTGCCATCACCTACGGCAGATCAAACGCCGATGCTGGGTCTGGCCGTCGTCGTGGCGACGGTCTCGCTCTTTGCCACCGGCGTGGTTCACGGGCTCGTCATCAGCGCGGTCTTCTTCGTCCTGGCCCTCGCCACAGCCACGGCTCCCGTCTGGGTGCTGGCGTCTGGACTGTGGGCCAATGCGACCCTGCTCATCTTCGGTGGCCTCATCATCGGCACGGCAGCGGACCGATCCGGTCTGGGACGGTACGTGGCGCGCGGGCTGCTGCGCCATTTCCTCAAGTCCTACCCGCATTTTTTGCTCGGGATTTTGATCGGCACGGGCGCCTTGAGCTTTCTAATCCCCTCGACAATGGCGCGGCTCGCCATCACGCTGCCGATCGTCATCGGATTGGCCAAGGAAGCGGGCTACGCCCAAGGCAGCTCGGGGTATTCGGCGGCCGTCCTGACAGCGGTCGCTGGAAACTTTCTGACCGCTTACGGCATCCTGCCCGCCAACCTCGTCAACGTCATTGCGCATGGCGCCGCCGAGCAGCTTTATGGCCGGCAAGTCGGCTATTTCGAGCACCTGTTGCTCTACGCACCCGTCTTGGGGATCGCCAAAGCCGCGACGTTTCTCGGCCTCGTCCTTCTGCTGTTCCGCGCCCCACCTCCGACGGCGGTGGCTGCCACAGAACGGCCCCCCTTGGGACGCGATGCGTCCCGCCTCGCCATCCTGCTCGGTGTGACGGTGCTGCTGTGGGCGACGGATTCCTTCCACGGCCTCAAGCCCGGTTGGATCGCCTTCGGCACCGGCATTTTGTGCCTGCTGCCGCCGATCGCTTTGCTGCGCCCCCGCGAGGCGCTGGACACCCATCGGCTGAATGCCGTGCTGTCGGTGCCAGCCGCGCTCGGTCTTGCCAGCGTATTGACCCATTCGGGTGCGGGAGACCTGATCTCGAGTATCGTCCTGGGAAGCGTGCAGATGGAGGCGCGATCGGCCGCCTTCGGATTTGCAATGATCTCCGTCGTCACTGCCGCCGTCGCTTTGCTCGCCACGACGGTGGGAACCGTCGCCATCATCACGCCGCTGCTTGGCACCGTCGAAGCCGCAACAGGGTTGTCGATCAAAGCCGGGCTCGTCGCCGAAATGGTCGGGTTGCAAGCGCTCTTCTTCCACTATGAGGCGGTGCCTATCATGGTCGGCATTGCGCTCGGGGGCGTTTCCCCCGTCACGGCGGCCCGGCTGATGGTGCCCCTGGCGCTCTCCGGACTCGTCATCATTCTGCCGCTGGCGCTGCTGTGGCTGAAGCTGCTGGGCGTCATAGCGTGACGGTCCGCCGCCTCACATCCGCATGACGGAAGCGACGCCGTGCACGATATCGAATTCGCAGTGAATGCGCCCAGCCCCCTCGCCCGTGGTGACGAAGAGGTAGGGGTTCTTGAAGCGGGCATTCCAATGGGCGTGATCGAGCTGCCAGACGTAGACGTCCAGCGTGCTCTTGCCGATGACGAGTTTGACGCTTCGGGGGCTCGACCAGGCGGATGCCGAGGCCAATTGTTGGCCTCGACTGTCGCGCTGGCAGGCCGATATGGCGCGTTCCCGATAAGCCGCGACGATAATTTCGTGGGCTGACACGCGCGCCAAATACTCCTGGTAGCCGACCTTGAGAAGGGCCAGGAGAGCCAGAAAAACAACACCGAATTTCATGATCCCTCCTTCTCTCGACGCCGCCCCATACCAGCGGCTCCGCTGTCAGCGCACCATTCTGAGCCGTTATGGTGAATGAAATCCTTCCAAGCTCGAATTCCGCGTGGCGCAGACGGCCCCCATCGGTGGAACAGTCCGCTCGAAGCCGAGTTGATTTGTGCGGTATTGGGTAGATTGTTGACTTCGGACGACCCGCCCCCTAGCCTTGTTCGCAACTGCGAAAGATGGAACAACGGCTGCAGGCGCGGGTGTCCGGGGCAAATTGCCTCGAGCGGTGACCCGAGCGTCGCAGTGCACAATTTTCGGCTATAGTCCGGCCCGTATAATTCGGGAGCGACCGGACGACGTTCAGCGCCCCACAATGCACGGGAGCCGTCGACCAATGAAGATCCTGGTGCCCATCAAACGGGTCGTAGATTACAATGTGAAGATCCGCGTCAAGGCAGACGGTTCGGGCGTCGAACTGGCCAACGTGAAGATGTCGATGAACCCCTTCGATGAAATTGCCATCGAAGAGGCGATTCGGCTGAAGGAAAAGGGCCACGCGACAGAAATCATCGCGGTTTCCGTGGGTCCTTCGAAGGCTCAGGAAACGATCCGCACGGCGCTCGCCATGGGCGCAGACCGCGGCATCCTGGTCGACACCGGCGACGAGCTGATCGAACCGCTGACGGTCGCCAAGCTCCTCGCCAAGATCGCCGAAGACGAAAAACCGGGCCTGGTCATCCTGGGCAAGCAAGCCATCGATGACGACTGCAATCAAACGGGGCAGATGTTGGCTGCCCTGCTCGGGTGGCCGCAGGCGACATTCGCCTCCAAGATTGTCATCGAAGGCCAATCGAGCGCCGTCACCCGCGAAGTCGACGGCGGCCTGGAGACCATAAAAATCAACCTTCCCGCTATCGTGACGACCGACCTGCGGCTCAACGAGCCTCGTTACGCGTCTCTGCCCAACATTATGAAGGCAAAGAAGAAGCCGCTCGACATGAAGAAGCCCGCCGACTTCGGTGTGGCCGTCGCGCCGCGCCTGAAAGTCTTGAAGACGACCGAGCCTCCGGGCCGCAAGGCTGGCGTCAAAGTCGCGAATGCCGCAGAGCTGGTGGCGAAGCTCAAAGATGCAGGGGTAATTTGATGAGCGTCTTGCTGCTGGCAGATCACGACAACGCCACACTCGGCTCCGCGACCTTCAAGGCCATGAGCGCCGCCAGACAGTTGGGTGGCGAGGTCCACATCCTCGTGGCCGGCGCCAACTGCAGTGCCGTCGCCGAACGCGCCGCAAAGCTCGACGGCGTGACCAAAGTGCTCCTCGCCGATGCGCCGCATTTGGCGAATGCGCTGGCCGAAGAACTCGGTGCGCTGATCGTCGGCCTCATGCCGGGCTATGATGCGCTCGCGGCATCGTCGACGGCGATGGGCAAGAACGTGCTGCCACGCGTGGCCGCACTCCTCGACGTCATGCAAATTTCGGATGTGATCAAGGTGCTCGCACCCGACACCTTCGAGCGGCCGATCTATGCGGGCAACGCCATCCAGACCGTGCAATCATCAGATGCCAAGAAGATCATGACGATCCGGACGGCCTCATTCGCCGCCGTGACAGAAACGGGATCGGCCCCAATCGAAAAGATCGGTACGCCGGCTGCCATGGGCATATCGATTTTCGACAAGGCCGAACTATCGAAGTCCGATCGACCGGAGCTGACCAGCGCCAAGATCATCATCTCGGGTGGGCGTGGCATGCAGTCGGGTGAGAACTTTAAAAAATACATCGAACCCGTCGCCGATGCGTTGGGCGCCGCCATGGGCGCGTCCCGTGCAGCGGTCGATGCGGGCTTCGTGCCCAATGAATACCAAGTCGGGCAAACCGGCAAAGTCGTCGCGCCTGAACTCTATATCGCTGTCGGCATCTCCGGCGCGATCCAACACCTCGCCGGCATGAAGGACTCCAAGGTGATCGTCGCCATCAACAAGGATGGCGAAGCGCCCATGTTCCAAGTGGCCGATTATGGGCTCGTGGCCGACCTCTTCCAAGCACTCCCCGAGCTCCAGGCCGAGCTCGCGAAGGCCGGCAAGTAAGCCACGATTTTTTGTGCCTTCAGGAGCAGTCCCCGATGGACGCCACCGTCAAAACGAAACTCGCGACACCCGGTTCGCCCCCGATCAACGTGCGAAAGGTCGGCATCATCGGCGCAGGCCAGATGGGCAACGGCATTGCCCATGTCGTGGCGCTCGGCGGCTACGATGTGGTGATCAACGATTTGCGCAAGGAAGCGGTCGATAGCGCCATCGGCATCATTAAGCGCAACATGGTCAGGCAGGTCGGGCGCGGCCTGATCAAGGAAGCCGATATGCAGGTGGCGTTGAAGCGGATCGGCTTCGCGTCCAGCTTGGAAGCTCTGGGCGATTGCGATCTGATCATCGAAGCGGCGACCGAGGACGAGAGCATCAAGCGACGGATCTTCACGGATCTGCGCGGCAAGGCCAAGAAGGGCGCCATTCTCGCCAGCAACACGTCGTCGATTTCGATTACCCGGCTCGCATCGACCACCGTCGAGCCCGAACGTTTCATCGGCATTCACTTCATGAACCCGGTGCCGGTGATGCAGCTCGTCGAGCTGATCCGCGGCATCGCCACGGAGGACGACACGTTTACAGCCGCGCGCGCCTTCGTCAGCAGCCTCGGCAAACAGATCGCGGTGAGCGAAGATTTCCCCGCCTTCATCGTCAATCGCATTCTGCTGCCGATGATCAACGAGGCGGTCTACACCTTGTACGAAGGCGTCGGCAGCGTCGAGGCGATCGACAAGGCCATGCGCCTGGGCGCCAACCATCCCATGGGGCCGCTGGAACTGGCCGACTTCATCGGGTTGGATACCTGCCTGTCCGTCATGCAGGTGCTTTACGAGGGTCTGGCCGACTCCAAATATCGCCCCTGTCCGCTGCTCGTCAAATACGTCGAAGCAGGCTGGCTCGGCCGCAAGGCGCAACGCGGTTTCTACGACTATCGCGGCGACAAACCCGTTCCGACGCGCTGAACCGCCTCGTCCCGTCGATTGGACAATAGGCGTTAGCGAGCTGGGCTTTCCTCTGGCGCGCTTCCCCGCCACATGCCGCGACGCTCGCGCCTTGGCCCATTCGCAGGCTGCCAATCGAGAAATGAAACGCGCTCTGCGGCGGTGAGTTTTCCGGCCAGCACCGCAAACAGGCGTTGCGCCTCGGCACGCGCCTTGTTTTCCGCGTCGAACACGCGCACCTGAGCTTTGTCGAACCGTTGCGCGTCGAAGGGCTCGGCAGCAAGCGCCTGCCGCCACTCCAGCCTTGCCGATCGCGCGTCATCGCGCAGCGGCCGCAACCGGCGATGCTCTTCCCGCATGGC
>JANOKV010000363.1:0-2247 GCA_031419415.1 Hyphomicrobiales bacterium
GGCTTCGACCGTGGCCGGAGCCGCCGTGCGCTGCCGGCCGGTCGGCAGCATTTCCGGTTCGCCCGTGGTGGCGCTGGTCGGAACGCTGGATGATGACACCGTGTCCGATGCCCGCTGGCCAGCCGCTGGGGTTTGGGGACGCCGCAGCAGCGCCAGATTGGACCGCGAGTTGACGACGGCGGGATGCTCGACCGAGAACGACTTTTCTTGGATCTCGAGGGCCTTCTGGAATTCGGCCTCGGCTTCCCGCAGCCGACCCTGGTTCCAGAACACGGTGGCCAGAACGCCCCGGCTGTGAGCGATCTCGGCGTGTTCTGCCGGCAGTACGCGCTCGCGAATTTCGAGGGCGCGACGGGCGAACGTCTCGGCCTGAGCCAGCTGGCGCTGCGCAGTGAAGAGGCTGGCGAGGCCGACGATGCTGCGTGCGATATCGGGATGATCGGTTGGCAGCACTTTTTCGCGGATGGCGAGCGCGCGCTCGGCCATCGTCTGGGCTTGGGCGAAGCGCTGCCGATCCTGGAGAACCGCCGCCATGTTGGCGAGGCTCGTCGCAAGGTAGGGATGCTCGGCGCCCAATCGCGCTTCGCGCGCTTCCAAAGCCCGCTGCAACAAAGGTTCGGCCTCGTCGAGGCGGCTCTGAGCGCGCAGGAAGTTGCCGAGCTCACCACGGCTCGCCGCGATCAGATCGTGCGTTTCCGGCAGCGCCTTCTCACGGATGTCGAGCGCACGCTTCAATATCGCTTCCACGTCGTCATTGCGGCCCAGCGCTTGGCGCATCGCGGCGACGGCGGCGAGGCTCGAGGCGACATCACGATGCCCCGCTCCGAGCAGCCGTTCGCGCAATTCGAGAGCCCGCTCCGACTGCGCCAGGGCGTCGATGAAACGCCCCTGAGCCTGCTGCACCCGCGCCAGCGCGACGAGCGCGGTCGCTGTATCGCGATGACCTTCGGGTCGCGCGCGTTCGCTGATATCGCGGGCTCGGGTCGCGGCCTGCTCCGCTTCACCGTGGCGGCCCATCACGCGCAGGACCGTCGCCCAGCGTGTCAGTGTTTCACTCAATGCGGGGTCTTCGGCGGCCAGCGCGCGTTCACCAATCCGCACGGCGCGGCGCATCGTCCGCTCTGCTTCGGCCAACCGGCCCTGCTCCAGCTCGACCATAGCGAGCGTGCTCAGCGTGCGCGAGATGTCGATGTGATCAACCGCGAGCGCTGCGTCTTGCAAGGTCAGGGCACGGCGAAGTGCAGCATCCGCATCGGGCAGCCGATCGAGCGCCAACAGGTTGCGACCAACGACGACCAGGCTTTGCGCGATGTCGATGTGCCCGGCCGGCAGTGAGGCTTCGCGAGCTTCCAGCGCGCGACGCGCCAGGGCCAGAGCGTCTTCTGTGCGGCCCTCGGCGGCCAGCACCTCGGCCCGACTCATCAAACCCGCGGGCATTTCGGCAGCGACGGTCAGCGCCGTAGCGTCGGGGGCGGCGCGCAGGGCAACCATCGTGGCCGGGATGGCCAACAGCAGCAGCGCCGCCGTGCCGCACAAGGCGAGGCGGTGATCGGCCCAGAAGCGGCCTGACTTCGAGGTGGAGACAGGAGTGGCGCGGCTCGACGCTGGGGCCACGGTCCGAGTGCGTCCGGCGCCGGGCGAGACGATCGTTGCGGCAACGGCGGTCGCCGATCCCGATGCGGCGGCGGCGGCGGTGAGGATGTCGGTGCGCGCCATTGATGAATCGGACGGGGCGGTCTCCAGCGGCGTCTCAACCGGCGTTCGAGTTGCCTTGACATCTATGGCCGCGTGCGCGGTCAGAGATGCCTCGAGCGCCTCTTTCGGCGCAATCCCGGTGAACGTGAGGATCGGCTTGGTTTTTTTGTCGTCCATCGGAATTCTCCCGCGTGTTGGGCCATCTGCCCGGTGTTGATCAGCGGTCAATATACACGAATTGAACATCGTTTTGAACAACGATCACTGACCTGTGATGAATCGTGTTTGATCGGAGGGAGCGTTGTGTTTGGCGGCCCTGTTCAGGCCCCTTGGCATGAACTCTCGGGCTGACTAGGGTGCGGCTCATCTGGACCTGCACGGGAACCCGACCCATGACCGCCGCTACCGTTTCGATCTCGATCCTGCGCCGCGAACTCGCGGCGGCGTTCCGGCTCGCCGAAAAATTCGGCTACTCGGAGGGCATCTGTAACCACTTCTCGGTGGCGGTTCCTGGCAAGGAAGAGCGCTACCTGATCAACCCCTACGGTCTGC
>JANOKV010000364.1:0-14709 GCA_031419415.1 Hyphomicrobiales bacterium
CGAAACACCATCGTTGTCGGAAGACGGAAATCTCATGACCGACCCGCGCGCCGCCACCAATCCGATGTTTGGGCCGAACCGGTTCAAGCTCGGCGTGTTCAGCGCCAACTGCGACGGCGGCTTGACGATGAGCCTGGCGCCTGAGCGCTGGAAAGCCGACTGGGACGACATCGTCGCCATGTGCCAACTCGCCGATGAGGCGGGCCTCGAATTCATCCTGCCGGTCGCCAAATGGCGCGGGTATCAGGGCAAAGCGAACATCTACGGCCGGTCGTTCGAGACGATGACCCACAGCGCCGCGATCGGCGCGCTGACCAAGCGCATCTGCGTGTTCTCCACGATCCACGTGCCCCTGGTGACGCCCGCATTCGCGGCCAAAGCCATTTCGACGATCGACCACATCAGTCATGGCCGCGCTGGTCTCAACATCGTCTGCGGCTGGAACCAGGAAGAATTCGATCTGCACGGCGTCACCATCGACCAGGATCAGCGCTACGAGCACGGCCTCGAGTGGTGGCAGGTCTGGTCCAAGCTGCTCGAAGGCGGACCCGAATTCGATTGGCGCGGCCGTTTCTTCGATCTGCGCCGCCTGGAAACGGACCCCGTCTCCATTCAACGCCCGCGTCCGCTCGTCATGTCGGCGGGCTTTTCCCCGAAGGGTCGCGACTTCGCGGCCCAGGCCGCCGACGCCCTCTTCACGTCGATGTCGGACATTGGCCAGGCCCCGGCCATGATCGCCAATGTCGCCGAACACGGCGATCGCTACGGACGCCAGATTCCCGTCTACGCCATGGCCCACGTCGTCTGCCGTCCCACGCGCAAAGAAGCCGAAGAATTCTACCACTACTTTGCCGAAGAACTGGCCGACGCCGAAGGCCAAGCCTATTACCGCCGCCAACGCGGCGCCAAAGCCGGCACGATGTCGGGCGAGACGATCGAACGCCCCCTGGTCAACCGCATCATGCGCGCGACCGGCAAGCGCTATGATGGCGCCTATCCGGGAACCTACCCCCTGGTCGGCGCGCCCGACGACATCGCCGCCGACATTGCGCAAATGTCGGCGGCGGGGCTCGCGGGATGCTCGATCGCGTTCCTGGATTATCTGAAAGAGATCCCGGACTTCTGCTCCGAAGTCCTCCCCCGGCTCGAGCGCCAAGGCTTGCGTCAGAGGTCGCGGTAGTCCGAGATCGGCCGGCTTGGACGGAAATCACCGAAAGGAACGTGGCATGAAGTTCGGCGTATCGATGTTTTTCACCGACTATTCGATGGGGCCGGTGGACCTGGGTCGAGCGCTCGAGGCGCGCGGCTTCGAGTCGGTTTGGGCGCCCGAGCATTCCCACATTCCCCTCTCGCGCGCGTCGCCATTCCCGCCCGGCGGCGACGTGCCGAAAAAATACTATGACGTGATGGACCCCTTCGTGACGCTCACCGCAGCCGCGGCAGCGACCGCCACCCTGAAAGTCGGCACCGCCATCTGCCTCGTCGTGCAGCGCGATCCCATCCAAACCGCCAAAGCCGTGGCGAGCCTCGACCAGATTTCAGCCGGCCGCTTTCTCTTCGGCATCGGGGCCGGCTGGAACGCCGAAGAAATGGCTGATCACGGCACCACGGATTTCAAAGGCCGCTTCGACCTGATGCGCGAGCGCACCGAAGCCATGCAAGCGATCTGGACCAAATCCAAGGCCGAATATCACGGCAAAACTGTCGACTTCGCGCCGATGATGACGTGGCCCAAGCCCGTGCAGAAACCCCATCCCCCCGTCATCGTGGGCGGCGCATTTCCCTACGGCGCGCGCCGGGCGATCGCCTACGGCAACGGCTGGTTGCCGCACGCGAGCCGACCGACCTATGGCGACATCACGACCAAGTTGCCCGAGTTCCGCGAGATGGCGAAAGCGGCCGGCCGCGATCCCGCCTCGATTCCCGTCACCGTCTACGGCGCGCCCGAAAACCTCGACCGATTGAAAGCCTATCGCGACCAGGGCATCGAACGCGCGATCTTCGAGGCGCCGTCCGCCGGCGCCGATGCGGTGCTGCCCCTCCTCGACCAGTATGCCGATCTGATGCGCCGCTGCGCCTGACCCGACCAGCCGCCGGCTTACTCGGCAGCGGCGCGGCCGCCCAGCAGGCGCGGCAGATCGGCCATCGCCCGCGCCATGAGGCGGGTCAACTCCACCGCCAGCCCCTCGAACTGCGCCGTGCGCTGGAGCGTCGCTTCGTCGAGATAAAGCGCCCGATTGATCTCGATCTGCAGCGCGTGCACGCCCCGCTGCGGTCGTCCGTAATGTTCGGTGATGAAGCCCCCGGCATAGGGCCGGTTGAGATGAACTTCATGCCCGGCCTCGGTGAAGATCGATCGCAGACCCCGCGTCATGCGCGCGTCGCACGAGGCGCCGAAGCGGTCGCCGAGCACGATATCGGGCCGCACGGCTGCCGGTTGCCCGATCGAGGCCGAAGGCATCGAATGGCAGTCGATCAGAATCGCGATCCCGAAGCGTTTGCGGGTTTCATCGAGAAGGCGGGCGAGGGTGGCGTGAAACGGTTTATACAGCCGCTCGATCCGCTCGAGGGCGCGCGCGACGGGCATGCGATCGCGATAAATCTCCTCCGAATCGGCGACGATCCGGGCGAGCGTGCCGAGGCCGCCGACGACGCGCACAGACTGAGAGTTGACCCAGGCGGGCAGCGGTTCGTCGAACAATTCCGGATCGAGTTCGTAGGGCTCGCGATTGACGTCGATGTAGGCGCGCGGAAAACGCGCCGCAATCAACGGTGCGCCGAGCCCCGCCACGCCCCAGAACAGTTCGTCGACGTAACAGTCTTCCGACTTTCGCAACGACAGCGCGTCGAGCCGCGACGACTCCAGAAAGGCGCGCGGATAGATGTTCCCCGAATGAGGAGAGCAAAACACGAACGGCGTAGTTTGCTGCAAGGGCGCGATGATGCTGAACGCAGGCCGCAAATCGGCTTCGATCGATGCTCTCTCCCGTTCGGGCATGGATCCGTGAGCCTCGTTCCGCCAAATAGCCCCGATCAGGGTGGCCGACATCTTGCATTGCGCAACGGCGTGCGAACAGACATTGCCAACAGCCAACGGTGATGTCCATGCGCGCGAGCGTCGCCAGGAGAAAATTCGGGGCGGAACCCCACCCCGCGCCACCGTTCATACCTCGTTTACCAAATTCACGGCAGATCCCCTTTTTGGGATGTGCTCTACTGCACCGGGATGGCACATCTGCCTCGATCCCTTTCGTTCCAGGACACGACAATGACCGTGAATCCTTCGGCTGCTCCGATGCGTCGCATTCTTCTCGCCGAGGACGACGAAGCCATGCGGGCGTTTCTCGCCCGGGCTTTGGAAAAGGCCGGCTACGAAGTCGTCTCGTACAATAACGGCGCAGACGCCCTCGACCGGCTGAAGCAGGAGTCGTTCACGCTGCTGTTGACCGATATCGTCATGCCCCGCATGGACGGGATCGAGTTGGCGCGACGGGCGAGCACGCTCGATCCCGACATCAAGATCATGTTCATCACGGGTTTTGCCGCCGTCACCCTCAACAGCGAAACCCAGCCCAAGGACAGCCGCGTTCTGTCGAAGCCCTTCCACCTGCGCGATCTGGTGCGCGAGATCGACAAGCTGCTCGAGTCGTGAGCTGAGGGCCAGCCCATCGAGGCCAGCCCCATTCCCCCGGCTGAAACGATTGCTCGGCCAGCGACAGAGCCGTGCCATTGGTTTGAGGCGAAAGTCGCTAGCTGCGCCGTCGGTCGTCAATTCGGTGATTGGTCGAGTTCTTTGACTTTCAGCCAGGGAATAAGGCCAGCAGGTCGCGCTTTTCAAAACCTTCCTGCACGATCTGCATGCGTTCGGGCGCAAACTCCCGCGCCAGCGCGAACGCGTCGTCGGGCGTTCCCTCCAGCCAGGTCGCGAAGGCCTGTTCGCCCTCCAAGATGACCGGCATGCGTTCGTGGTTGATCGTGGCGACCAGCGCATTGGGCGTCGTCGTCATGAAGGCGAACGTCTCGATATCGACCGGTGCGCCGTCTTTGCGAATGGGGCCCGTCCACCGCCGCCAGATGCCGGCGAAGGCGAACAGGGGGCGCGGCTCGGCGGCGCGCAGCGCAAACCAATGCCACGTCGCCGGCCGGACCTCGCGCGGTTCGCAGAAGGCCGTCGCTGGCACCAGACAGCGGCGGTGCTCGAAACTCTCGCGCCAGAATGGGCTCGAGCGCGATTTATCATCGCGAAAATTAGTGACCCGGCGAGGCGCCTTGCCCGGCTGCGGCAGCACGAACCCCCAGCTCATCGGGGCTGCTTCGCGTTCCCCATCGGCGGCGCGGCGCACCACGCACGCGCTGTGGCCGGGAAATATCGCGTCCCGTGGCTCGATCCCGGCGGCGCGATTGTGCGAGACGCGAAACAAGCGCAGCACCGCTTCGGGCGCACGGGTCATGGAGTAGAGATTGCACACGGCGTGGCGAACCCCGTTCGGTGAACTCTGGTTGCACCCGACCCTAGGTCCCGACACCCGCGCTGTCGACCGACCGTCCGCCGCAGGGCGCAACATCGACCTCGGTGGACAGCCGACCCGCGCACAACTAGAACCGGTCCCGATCCCCGGCGAACCACCCGCCGTCTCGAGCCCCGCGCCCCCATGCAACGCGTCGTCATCATCGACTATGGCTCCGGCAACCTCCACTCGGCCGCCAAGGCGTTCGAGCGCGCGGCGCGCGAAACCCAAGCCAATGTCCGCATCGAAGTTTCCGCCGATCCGGCCGACGTGCTGGCGGCCGACCGCATCGTGCTGCCAGGCGTGGGCGCCTTCGCCGATTGCAAACGAGGCTTGGACGCCGTCCCCGGCCTGCGCGACGCCTTGGAAACCACGGTCCGCCGCCAGGGTCGCCCCTTTCTGGGAATCTGCGTCGGCATGCAATTGTTGGCCGACCGGGGTCTGGAACACGTCGTGACCGAAGGGCTCGGTTGGATCGCGGGCGAAGTCCGCCTGCTCGAGCCGACCGACCGAGCTCTCAAAATCCCGCATATGGGATGGAACACCCTCACCATCGCCCGCGACCACCCGCTTCTGGCCGACATCGCCACCGGCCCATCCGGTCTGCACGCTTACTTCGTGCACTCCTACCACTTGGCCGCCTCGGACCGCACGTCGATTGTGGCCGAAACCGACTACGTTGGGCCTGTGACCGCGCTCGTTGGACGCGACAACATCGTCGGCACCCAATTCCATCCCGAGAAAAGCCAGCGTCTGGGCCTGACGCTGATCGCAAACTTTCTCGCGTGGCGTCCGTAATCAGGCCGCCGCCGCATCGCTGTCGGCGTTGCTTGGATGCGGCTTGCCCGGCCGGCTGCCGCCCGGAAACTGCACGAGTGTCGCCGTCGAGACTGTCGGCGCCGCTAGGGCGTCCGAACCACTCGTGGCTGCCCGTCGGGGCCGAAACCAACGCAGGCTGGTATTGGCTAGCGCCGCCTCCCCCTTCGTCTCTTGAACGATCAGTCCGTCGTTTTCGTCGAGCAGGCGACCGAGCCGCCCTTCGATGCCGTTCTCCGCACCCTCGACACGCACATACCAGACCGTATCGAGCGGGCGCGCCCAGGCGACGCCGAGGCTCATGATGGCTTCGGCGAGGTAGCATTGGTTGAGGTGGGGCCGGGTCAGATCGTAGGCGACGAGGTAGGTGCGCATGGGAAGCCTCGGGAGCGGCTGGAGGGGGTTGGGCAGCGGAAGCACCGGGAACGTTGGCAGAACATGTGCTGATTCGCGGCTCAGTTCAACCTTTGTTCCAATGTCCCAATCGCCACCTCCGCCACCGATCACAGCGGCAAGCGAATCACCGCCCGCAATCCACCCATCGAACTCTCGCCCAGCGCCACGCTGCCGCCGTGGCTGCGCGCAATATCGCCGGTGATGGCAAGGCCCAGCCCCGAGTGGCCTTCGTCCTGATTGCGCGCACTGTCGATGCGATAGAACGGCTTGAACACGTTTTGGCGCTCGTTGGGCGGAATGCCGGGTCCATCATCGTCCACCTCGATGCGCAGCCATCCCCGCTCGGTTGCCGCCCGCAGGACGATCGCGTCGCCAAAGCGCGCCGAGTTCGACAACAGGTTGATGATCGCGCGCTTGATGGCATTGCGTTTCAGCGGAATGACGAGGTCGAGGCGGCTGCGTCGCAATCGAAGGTGAATCGGCGCGCCGAAGTGCAGGGCTTCCGCGCGCACTTCCTCGAGCAGTTCGCGCACATTCGTGGGCGCAGCGACTTCCCCACCGTCCCCTTTGGCGAACGCTAGGTAATCTTCCAGCATATGCTGCATTTCTTTGAGGTCGGACCGCATGGCCTGCGCTTCCGGCCCGTCCGGCAGAAACGCCAATTGCAACCGCATGCGCGTCAGCACCGTGCGCAGATCGTGACTGACGCCGGCCAGCATCGTCGTACGTTGATCGACATGCTCGGTGATGCGCTCCCGCATTTCCAGGAACGCGATCGCGGCTTGGCGCACCTCCCGGGCGCCACGCGGTCGGAAATCGTCGGGTACGGGACGCCCCTTGCCGAACGCATCGGCAGCCTCCGCCAGGCGCAGAATCGGGCGGATCTGATTGCGCATGAAGATGATCGCGACGGTCAGAAGGACCACCGACGTGCCCACCATCCAGACGAGGAAAATATGCGAGTTGGAGGCATACGTCTGATTGCGCGCGGCGACGAAGCGCAGCACCGCGTGCTCGTGTTTGACCCGGATTTCCACGAACCGGGATTGGCCCACGGTATCGACCCAGATCGGCAACTTGATGTGCCGATTGAGTTCCGCCGTCAGCGTGCGATCGAGCAGCGCGAAGAACGGCGGCGGGGCCGCCCGAGGCAACTCGTCGGGTGGCATGATCTGCAACGACAGGCCCAATCGATCGCGCGCCATATCGATGAGGCGCGCATAGTCGTCGTTGCCGCTGTAGCTTTCGTAGACGTCGATGAGGGCGGCGACATCGCGCGCCGTCGCTTCCGACAGACGTCGGGTCACCGACTGCCAGTGGCGCTCCATAAACGAAAAGGCGACGACGCTCTCGAGCAGCACGATGGGCGTGATGATGATGATCAGCGCGCGCGCATAAAGCCCTTTGGGCACGAGTTCGGTCGCCGTGCGCTTGGTCCAAGTCCACGTGTCCGCCAGCGCCGCCTTTGCGACCGCCATGGACAGGGCTCGCCGGGGCGGCGGCTCGACACCTTCGTTGGCGTCACGCATCAGTTTGGTCCACCGGCGCTGCGTGGAGCGTCAATCGACATAGAGCACGTAGCCCTTCCCGCGCACCGTTTGCAGATAGACAGGATTGGACGGATCGATCTCGATCTTGCGACGCAGACGATTGATCTGCACATCGACGGCGCGTTCGCTGCCGGTCGCGTCGTCGTTGGCCAGCTCGTAGCGTGGGATGGGCAGGCCGGACTTGGCGGCGAACTGACGCAATAGATCGCGTTCGCGTTCGGTGATGCGGATCGTTTCCTCGCCGCGCTTGAGATCGCCGCGCCCGATATGGAACGTATAATCGCCCATGCGGACCTCCTCGCGCCCGCTCGGCGGCGCCGCCAGTCCCCGGCGCAGGATATTGTTCAAGCGCAGCACCAGCTCGCGCGGCTCGAACGGTTTGATCATGTAGTCGTCGACGCCCGCTTCCAGACCTTCGATGCGATCTTCCGGGTCGGCGCGCGCCGTCAGCATGCAGATCGGCACGGCCGAAATGTTCTTGAGGTCGCGCGCCAATTGCAGCCCGCTCTCGCCCGGCATCATGACATCGAGAATGACGAGGTCGAACGCCAAGCCGCGCAACGACGAGCGCGCCATCGCGGCATTGGCGGCCGCCGTCACCCGAAACCCGTTGGTCGACAGGTAGCGCACGAGAAGATCGCGAATGCGCTGATCGTCGTCGACGACGAGAATATGCGGAGCGTCGTCTGCCAACGGTTCGCGCCGGGTCGGGTCGCCGCTGCCGGTCATGGACCCCTCCCCCGTCGTTTGGCGTCCTCCGCCGTCCGCGCGTGCACGATGTCGTGCACATCGGCCCGCTCACTGGGCGAAATCACACCGTATAGGAACGCCTCGGCGGCCGCCGCCGCGTGCGGACCCGCCGCTGCCAGCGCCGCGCCGAGCCGGCGCGACTGCAGGTCCAACAACTGATCGGCGAGCGTGCGACCCGCATCGGTCACATGCAGGCGGCGTTCGCGTCGATCGGTGGAGCCCGCCGTCTGGTGGATATAGCCGCGATCGACGAGCTGCTTGAGGACTCGCGCCAGGCTCTGCTTGGTGATTTTCAAGATTTCGAGCAGATCGGCGACCCTGAGACCAGGATTGCGATTGACGAAATGCAGCACCCGATGATGCGCCCGCCCGAACCCCAATCCGACGAGCAGGGCATCGGCTTCCGCCGTGAAGTCGCGGTAGGCGAAGAACAGCAGCTCGACCATCGCGACATGGCGCGCATCGGGCGTCACACGGGCGTCGACCGCGGTTCGGGTCGCGCCCGACGCGGACACATCAGGTGGGGGTCTGAGATTTACGTCAGTCATGTTGACTTATTTACGGCCCATTGTTAGTCGTGGCGAGGGCTTTTGCCGCTGCGCCAAGGTCGATATGCGCGCTGCTATCGAAGCCTTCGCACGCACTACGACCTCAAAAACCAGGCGCTTGCAAGGCTTGGTTTTCCGGCTGCCAGGGGCATCCGGACACGGTCGCGACCCTGAAACGAGGTTGACCCATGACCGAGCGCCCAGACGCCCCGTTCCATCAGACGCCACCGTTCGCGATCGAGCGCAATGCGCACCCCGTGGCTGCGGCGGAGCGCACCAAATTGCTCGCCGACCCGGGCTTTGGTCGGGTGTTTTCCGACCACATGGCGATGATCCGCTATACCGAGGGCAAAGGCTGGCACGACGCCCGCATCACGGCCCGCAAGCCGTTGTCACTCGATCCGGCGTCGGCGGTCCTGCATTACGCACAAGAAATCTTCGAGGGCCTCAAGGCCTATCGCCTCGCCGACGGCAGCTTGGCGATGTTTCGCCCCGACGCCAACGCGCGTCGTTTCCGCCAGTCGGCCGAACGCCTGGCGATGGCGCCGCTCCCCGACGAGCTTTTCATCGAGTCGATCCGCCAGCTCGTGACCATCGATCGGGATTGGTTTCCCTCGGTCGAGGGAGGGTCGCTCTACATTCGTCCCTTCATGTTCGCCAACGAGGTTTTCCTGGGCGTGAAACCGTCCGCCGAATATCTCTATCTCGTCATTCTGTCGCCGGTCGGCGGCTATTTCAAAAGCGGCGCGCCTGCCGTTTCCTTGTGGATTTCCCAGAATTATACGCGCGCGGCTCCTGGTGGCACGGGCGCGGCCAAGTGCGGCGGCAATTACGCCTCGAGCCTCGTCGCGCAAGCCGAGGCGAGCAAGCACGGCTGTGATCAAGTCGTGTTTCTCGATGCGGCCGAGCATCGCTGGGTGGAAGAGCTCGGTGGCATGAACGTGTTTTTCGTCTTCGACGACGGCACCCTGCAGACGCCGCCCTTGTCGGGCACGATCCTTCCCGGCATCACCCGCGAAAGCCTGATGACGCTGGCCCGCGCCGAGGGCCTCACCGTGCGTGAGGAGCCCTATGCGATCGACCAGTGGCGCACCGATGCAGCGAGCGGTCGGTTGACTGAAGCCTTCGCGTGCGGCACAGCGGCTGTCGTCACACCAATCGGTCGGGTTGCCGGCCCCGATGGGGAGTTCAAGATCGGCGCCGGTGGTCCTGGGCAGACGACATCGCGGATCAAGCAGAAGCTCGTCGATATCCAGCGCGGCGTCGCGCCCGATCCGCACGGTTGGGTGAGCCGCATCGTTTGATCGCGAGCCTGCGCTCCGGGGGCCTCCCGATGTGTCGAACGCCTACGGCTTTCGAGGGAGGCCGTTCACGCGTTTACGACGAAATAAACGGGCGTTACAACTTCACTATCAATTCCCTTGTCTAAAACCGCGAATAAGCTCATCCAGGATTAAAGCCCCTGGATGGATCGCACATTATGGACATTCTCCAATCCCTTTTCGGACTTTCTTCCGGCGGGTCGGTTTCGCGGTTTTTGGCCTTTGTCGCCCCGGCGCTCGCAGGCGTCGCCCTGAAGGTGCCAAACATCGCCCGCGCCGAATTGCGCGCCCCCTCGCGCGATCCCTTCCACCAACCGGCAGAACCCCTCGACCCCGCGCTTCACTGGGCGCGAGTGGCCGCCGTTGTCGATGGCGCCACTCAGTCGGCCAGCCGCGTGCGCGACATGCAGGCGGACGCGACGACCCGCGTCGAAATGGCCGAATATGCCCTCGGCCGCCTGATCGACGATGTCGCCGTCATCATGCCGGCGGCGTCTCAGGCGCGCACGCCCGTCCTCCCGACGGGTTCGGCGACCCGCTCCTGAGCGGGCAGATCCCCAACACTGCAGACCGCCGGTCTCAAACCCGCGACACGTGCAAGGCGGGAATGCGCTCCCGCCACGGCCGCGCCGCTTCCAGCGCAGATGCCAATTGCAGCAGGATGTGCTCGGTCGCTGGACGACTGGCGAGTTGCACGCCGATCGGCAATCCATTGGAATGCTGGGCCAGCGGCACACTGATCGCGGGCGTGCCCATGATGTTGTGCGGCACCGAGTATTGGCACGGCACGGCATAGAGCTTCTCGACGAGGTCGTCGATCGACACATCGGTGCGGCCCAGATTGTAATGCCCCCAAGGCTCGGCCACGCGCGGCGTCATCGGCGACAGCCACACATCGGCCGTTTCATAGAAGCGCCCGAGCGAGCGCCGGGCCGCGTTGATCTCGGCCAGCGCGGCAAAGAACTGGGCAGCCCGAAGCCCCTTGGCGTATTCGTAGACCTTCAAAATGACGGGCTCCAGCGTTTCGGGTCCGATTTTCGCGCCGGTCTTGGCGGCATAGGTTTCGGCGCGCACGTCGAACCCGAAAAACCACGCATCGACGAAGCGCCGCATGCTCGCGACGCCGCCGAACACGGGGTCTTGCTCGAACACGATGTGGCCCATCTCCTCGAGCAATTTGCCGGTCGCACGCACGGCGGCTGCGATTTCGGGATCGACCGCCACGCCGAGCAACGGCTTCAGGGTCATGCCGATCTTGAGGCGCGGCGCCGCCGCCCCCGCCAACGCAGCGTAGGACTGGGTTGGTTTTGGAATTAGGAAGGGATCGCCGGGCTGGGGCTTGGCCAGACAATCCAGCATCGCGGCGGCGTCGCGCACGGATTTGACCTGGACGAAGTTGGCCGCGAGCCCAAACCCGTTCTCGTCGATCGACGGCCCGAACGAGATGCGCCCGCGCGAGGGTTTCAACCCGAGCCCACCGCACCAACTGGCCGGAATGCGAATCGAGCCGGCAATGTCGGAGCCGTGCGCCAGCGCCACCATACCCGCCGTGACGGCCGCCTGCCCACCACCCGTCGAGCCGCCCGCCGAATATCCCTGCCGCCATGGGTTCGACGTGTTGCCATAGAGCGCGCCCTCCGCCGATCCCGACATCGAGTATTCCGGCGCGGCCGACCGACCGATGATGTTGAGCCCCGCCGCCTTCATCAGCTCGCAGAAATGGGAGTCGCGCTCCGCCACCATGCCGCGGCAGAGCCGGCTGCCGAATTCGATCGTGCGGCCGCCTTCGTGACCAAAGACGTCTTTCATCAAGGTCGGCACGCCCCGAAACGGGCCCGACCCCAACGTGCGCGCATCCAGCTTTTCGATACGATCGTCATAGGTCTCGACGACGGCGCCCACCGTCCCGTTCGTGGCGTCGATCGCCCGCCGCGCCGTCATGGCCAGCTCATGCGGCGACACCGCGCCGCCCGCCACCAGTGCGGCAAGGCCCAACCCATCGTGCGCGGCGTATTCGGTCAGCGTCAAAGCCATGACATCAGACTCCTTTGGCAGATACAGCCGTGGCGCGCGCCAACCCCACCAAGCGCGCCACCATGGCGCTCTCTGGATTGGTGAGTTCATCGACGACGGTGAAATGATTGGCTCCTGGAACGACGACGCACTCGGCTTTGACGCCAGCGTGGCTCCAGACAGCCGCAATCTCGAGGCTCTGGCGAATGAATTCCTGGCTCTCGTCGCCACCCACGCACGCCACGAAGGTGCGCTCCTTCGCAGGCGCCGGCCAGAACATGGGGCTTGCCGCTTTGGCCGTCGCCGCGTCGAGTTTCACAGCCGTGTTGAGACTGGTCGACACGAGCGGCGCGACATCGAACACGCCCGAAATCGCATAGGCCGCCCGCACCAGATCCTTAGGCACGCCGCCGACTTTGCTCCAGTCGGTGGCCAACATGGCAGCGGCCAGATGCCCCCCAGCGGAATGGCCCGCGACCACGGGATACTGCCCGGTCGTCTCCCAGAGACTTTTCAAGGCCTGCCGGATCTCGCCGACGATGTCCATGACGCCGACCTCGGGACACAACGTATAGCCGACGACCGCGACGGCGGCGCCGCGCGCCACCAGTTCGCGCGCCACGAACGCATTGTCGGCACGCTCGCCCCGCTGCCAATAGCCGCCATGAATGTAGACGACGAGCGGCGCGCCTTTATCGACGCCCTTAGGGCTGAACAAATCGTAGCGCTGCCGCGCCCGCGATCCGTACGTGCGATCGAGGGCACCGCCTGCCGTCTGGCGAAAGGCGGTCGCGGCCGCCGTCCAGCGCGCCTGAATGGCCGGGTGGTCTGGCACCCGCAGGCGATTGTTGTACTCGGCTTCGAGATCGAGTGCTGGCATCGGGGGTCCCTTCGAACACGATATCGACCATGTTAGCACCCCGGCGCGCGCCGTACAGTCACACGCAGAGGGGCGCCGAGACCTGGTCCACCGGGCGCGGCGTCACGTCGAGCACACGCGCGCGAAGACGTTTGCCGGTGGCGGCGCGCTCGGTCGGCGGAAACACATCCAGGCTCGGCCATACGCCCGTGACGAGGGTGCGCGCATAGCCGTTGGCGTGACCCGACCGCCGCATGGTAGCGGCCGCCCCCGTATGGTCGTAGGCCAGGCGATGCGTGGAGAGCGTCACGCCCCCTTTGTCGCCCGTGATCAGCCCGTACCAGACGTCGGTCGTGCCGTCGTTGGCCGGCATGCCGATGACGCCCGGATTGAACCACACCGTTCGGCCCGAGCGCGCAAGGAACGGCACACCAGCGTGGCCCGCGATTACGACATCGGCGTCCGCCTGCGCACATTCCTCGACCAGCACCGTAACATCCGATGCAAACACCCACCGATTGACCTGCGCGACGCCCCCATGCACCACGCGGAATGTGGCGCCACCGAACGAAAAGCGCAGCGTTTCGGGCAGACTTCCCATCCACTGGCGCATGGCGTCTGAAATTCGCCCCTTGGCGAACGGATACCAACCCTTGGCCAGCAGATCGCAAGCGCCACCACTTTCGAAGTTGCACGCACAGTCGTCGGCGCCTTCGGCCAGTTGCTGCTCGCAATTGCCCTGGATGGCGAGGCATCCCCACGCGGCGACGGCGCGCACGGTTTCTTCCGGCTCCGCGCAGTAGGCGACGATATCACCCGTGCAGATCACGCGATCGGGCGGAATGCCCAGGTGCTGGGCTCGGGCGATGAGCGCCTGGGTGGCCGGCAGATTGGAGTAAGAGCCGCCGAAGACGAGCAGCGGCGACCCAGGTTCAAATGCGATCATGCGCTCACTTCCCCGCCGCCACGTCCAGCCATCGCACTCGGAGCGCGGTCTACATCGGCTGAGTCACGGCCCGTGGACCAAGACCCAACCGATCGTGTCCACTTGGACAAGCTCTGCGCCAATCGCCCTCAGGCCTTGGCCTTTTTCCGATTGGCCTCGAGCCATCCCTCGACCAGAACCACCGTCTGATCGACCACCTCGTTACGCTTGCCCTTCTGCGCCGCGATCGCTTGCACGAGGCGATCGACCCGCTCGATGTTGGGAGCGCCCGCCGCGAGCGCACGCGCCGCCGACGAGGGGCTGACCAGCGAAAGGGCCGCGTTGGCGTACTTTTCAAACGGCACCAGGTCCTTGGGGTTGGCGCCCAGCGACACGCACAACTCGACGACCCACTCGTAGACGGAGCGCGTTGCGGCGAGATCGGTATGCACTGCCTCTTTGATCGAACGCATACCGTCCTTCTGGACGCAGCGGTAGTTTCCGGCGAGCAACATGCTCCATTTGGCGAGGGGAACGAACACGCTGTCATGCACCTTGAGCTTCACGGGCGTTTCTACCGATTGGCCCCCGACCTCGAAGCGCGAGGCTTCGATATCCGCCTCGAGACGACGCAGGATGGCGGTATGGGCATCGCTGTCGAAGCGGGCCGACTTGAAGTTGGTCGGCAGGCGAACCTGCAGCACGTTGACCTTGTCTTCGGGCGGGCGGAACGCCTGCGGATCGGGGCTGCACAATGTCATGGTCTTGGGATCGAAGCTGTCCCAGACGGTGGCGTCGGCAAAACAGTCGCGCAGTTTGGTGGTGTCGAGCCCAGGAATGCGCTTCAGATAGGGCAGTGGCGGCATGTTCATGATCGACATGCAGGGGACTTTCGACGTGGCGACCCGGTCGAGCAGTTCGCGCACGCCCGGCTGGCGATACTGCGGCTCCTGCATGGCGAGCGCCACCAGATCGAAGCGCGCCGGATCGACATCGGCAGGGCCGCCAGCCGTCAATTTGCC
>JANOKV010000365.1:0-3062 GCA_031419415.1 Hyphomicrobiales bacterium
CAAGTCACTCAAGCCCACGATGCCTAAAGCCCACGCGACACGCTCCGCGACAACCGACGCCGACGTTTTGCGAATGGTGAGCGGGAACGCGACGTTCTGGGCCACCGTCATGTGCGGCCACACGGCGTAGGATTGAAACACCATGCCGACGTCACGCGCGTTGGGGGCGACCATGACGCCGCGCGCCGGTGCGGAGACCGTCTCGCCCGCAATGGCGATCTCGCCGGCGTTTGAATCTTCGAGCCCGGCAATGCAGCGCAACGTCGTCGTCTTGCCACATCCCGAGGGTCCCAGGAGGGACAGGAACTCCCCCTTCGCCACCTCGAACGAGACCTCCTCGACGACCCGGTTCGTGCCGTAGAGTTTGACGAGATTTCTGACGGAGATGCTCATCGAGACATCAACTCCACTTGCGCCGCGACGTTGGCGACAGCCACAGGATCAGCGACATCACGATGAAGATGACCAGCGTGGCGATCACGGACAGCGCGCTGGCGAGGCCCCAATTCGCCTGTTCGAAGAAGGCGAAGATCGACACGGAGATGACCATGGTCGAGGCCGTGAACAGCAGGATCGCCGATGATATCTCGCGAAAGAAGGCCATGAAGAGCAGGAAGAAGGCGCTTTGCACTGAAGGCAGCGCGATCGGCAGGAGGATTTTCGACAGCGTTTCGATGCGCGAGGCGCCCGACACCCAGGCCGCTTCCTCGAGCGACCGGTCGATCTGCACCATCTGGCCACCGATGGTTTCAGTCGCATAGGGCAGATAGCGCGTGATGTAGGCGATGATGATGATCGCCAGCGTGCCGTAGAGCGGCAGGGGCAGGTAGGCGTAGGCCCAGAGCAGCCCCAGCCCGATGACGACGCCGGGCACGCCGAACGGCAGGCTCGCCGCGAAATCGAGCGTGCGGTGGCCGGGCGGCCGGTGTCGCAGCGTGAAGTAGGAGACGAGGAACCCGAGCGCCGCCCCGATACTCGCCGCAATGGCCGAGGCGACGATCGTGTTCTGGAAGCTCGACAGTGTGGCGGCACTCTCCCAGATGAAGACGTAGTTGCGGCCCGTATAGGCGGCGGCGAACGGGTTGGCGTTGAAGAATTTGATGAGTGACGTGTAGACGAGGATCAGCGTCGGCAAGATCAGCGCCAGGAATGCGAATCCGAATGTGAAGACGTAGGCCGCCCATTTCCATTGTCCGAGCCGGATCGGCGCCAAGCGGCCGGCCTTGCCGCCCACCGTCGTCAGGCGTGCGTTGCCCACGATGCGCCGTTGCAGCCAGATCGCGATGCCGGTGATGGCCGACAGCGTGAGGCCGATGGCGGCGGCCAGGCCATAGTCGGTCGGCGGAAATCGGCAGAGCAGATAGAGCTGGGTCGCCAGTACATAAATGCGCCCCGGCGATCCAATGAGAGCAGGAATGGCGAACTGTTCGATCGAGGTGATGAAGGTCAGGATGAAACTCGACACGACCGAATAGGCGAGCAGCGGCAATGTGATCCGTCGCAACACTTGGGCGGGCGTTGCGCCGGCCGTGCGGGCTGCTTCCTCATAGATGCCGTCCATGGCGGTGATCGGCCCGCGCATCGTCAGGTACACGAACGGCACCTGATGCAGCACCATGACGAGGATGATCCCGAAAGTGGAATAGATGTCCATGCGGCCGGGCAGACCGAGCAGCGTGCCCCATATCCAATTAATGACGCCGCCGGGCGACCCGATGATGATCCAGGCCATCGCCAGAATGAAGGACGGGAAATAGAACGCCAATCCGATTAGCGCGGTGATGGTGTTGGGGTAGGCGAAATCCGTGCGATGCACGATCAGCGCGATGGCGGTGCCGATCAGCACGGAAACAACGGCCGTCACGATGCCGATCCACAGCGTGACCAGCACCGTGCCGACCACGCCGTCCGACAGCAGCGCGGCGTAGTTGCGCAGCGTCCATTCCGCGTCGGGTGCGCCTGGAGCAGCGGTGCGGAAGCTGCCGTAGATCAGTGCCCCAATCGGGATCAGCACCAACAGCAGCACAGCCACGTAGACGACGACATAGAGCTGATTCAAAGCGCCGACACCCGAGCCGCGGGGCGGATCGCGGGACGGTGTCGTCGAACCGGCGGCGTCGGGAAGCGTCGAGTTGGTCACGTGCGAGCTTTCTTCGCCGTCACTTCACGCCGAAGACTTTGCGCCAATGCTCGATCATGACCTTTTGACGCTCGTGTGTGAGCACCTTGGCGCCATCGACCACTTTGGGCAGTTTGGCCGTTGCGGGCAGATGGGACAGGGCCGGCGCATCGTTGCGGGTTCCGGCGAGGCCGCCCTGATCCACGAGAATGGCTTGGCCTTCTTTGCTCATGAGCCAATTGGCAAAAACCTTGCCGACGTTGGGGTGTGGCGCCTTGGCGGCGACGCCGAGCACCGAGTCGGCCGTGGTCGTTCCCGACTGCGGATAGATGAACCCGAGCGGCGCTCCATCGGCCAGCATGCCATTGAGGGGAATATCGGTCATGTGCGCCACGGCGACGTCGCCGCGCACGACGGCCTGGATCACGCCGCTCGAGCCTTCGAAAAAGCGCACTTCGTTGGCCTTCATGCGCTCGGCCGCATCCTTGATGCCGATGTCTTCCCAATAGGCGAACATCTGCTGCACGGAAATCGACCGCCACGGGGTGTTCAGGGCGACCTTGCCCTTCCATTTGGGGTCCAGGAGGTCCGCCCATTCTTTCGGCGCGTCGGCGTCCTTCACGAGCCCCTTGTTCCAGACGATCGTTTCGCGCACCTGTGTGATGGCGTACAAGCGGCCGTCGGCGATTTTCGCGCCGTCTGGGAAATTGCCTTTGAACTCAGGTGGCTGCCATTGGGCAAACCAGTGCGGTACTTCCTTCATCAAATCGTCGTCGGCATAGGTGATCAGCACGTCGGCGATATGTCTGTTGGCGACGAACTCGGTGCGAAAGCGCTCGTTGAGCGGACCCGACCCCAGCCGGATTTGCTCCGTCTGAATCATGGGATACACGGCTCGAAACTTCTGCAGAATGACCTCGATGCCCGCAGGTCGAATGTTGTG
>JANOKV010000366.1:0-4249 GCA_031419415.1 Hyphomicrobiales bacterium
GCGGCGTTGGCGAATTCCTGGGACGTGCCCAGGCGGCCCATCGGCAGACCCTTGCCCATGTCGCCGTAGTACTCGGTCATCGTCTGGTTTTTGCCTTCGGTCGCGTGACGACGCACCCACTGATCGCTCTCGATGCGGCCGACCAGAAGGCCATTGACGAGCACGTTGTGCTTGGCGCCTTCGTTGGCCAGCACCTTCGTCAGCGCCATGCCGGCAGCGCGGGTCACGGCGGTCGGCGCACCTTCGGCTGGCGGCGCTTTGGCGCCCGTATTGAGGATATTGATGATCCGCCCCCACCGACGCGCCTTCATGCCGGGCAGCACGAGACGGCCGAGACGAATGGCGGCGAACAGCTTGAGGTCGATGTCGTTCTGCCAGAGTTCGTCGGAGATGCTTTCGAAGGGACCGCGCTGCGAGGTGCCGGCGTTATTGACCAGCACGTCGATCGTGCCCAGCCCCGCATGCGCGGTGTTGAAGACGCGCAGGCAGTCCGCTGCCTTGCCCACGTCGCCCGGCACTGCGACAACCTTGCCTTTGCCCAGACTGGCCAGCCGCTCGCGCGCTTCTCCGAGCACATCCTCGCGACGCGCCGTGATGGCGACGTTGGCGCCGGCGTTCAGGAAGCTCTCGGCGATGGCGAAGCCGATGCCGAGACTGCCGCCGGTGATCAGGGCATTCCGGCCGGTCATCGTAAAGCTCATGGGGACGTCTCCTCGTCTGTCTCGTTGTGCGGGAACCGATAGACTACGATCTGCCAGGGCGCTTGCGCCAGCAGAACACGCGCGCCGCGCACTCAGGGCTCGGGCAGGCCGTGCGAACTCGTGTCCGCAACCGGCACTTGGAAATAACGGTTCTGCACCGCGACCGCGCCACCCGCCACGGCCAGCCCGATCAGCAATTTCACGGCGAGCGAGCGCCAGCGTTTGCCACTCGAGCGCTTGCGCGGCGTCGGTGGTTTCGGTATCGCGGCTCCTTCGGCCCGCGCGGGCAACCGAGGCGACGCGCCCTTGGCCACCGTCTTGTCCGCAACGGAGGCCGCAATCGGCCTTTGCACACCAGCGCCCGCAGGTAAGGGTGTGGCCCCGGGAGATTTCACCTTTCGGGCGGCGACTGATTTGGCCCCGCGTGGCGGCGCGGAAGCTGCGAGGCGGGCGCCGGCATCGCGCCAGCCGTACCGAAATTCATCCACGATGCCCCGGCGCTCCGCCTCCGAACCGCCCGAACCCAGAGCGGCAGCCTCCGCCATCGCGTCTTTGGTTTTCCCATTGCGGATCTCGACGGGTCCTGGAGCCCCACTCAGCTCCTTGCGCCAGTCCCCGATGGCGCGCGGTCGCGCCGTCACTTCCAGTGCCATCGCCCAATCGATCGCGCGCAGAAACTCCGGCCGATAGGACGAAAGACCCATGGCGCACAGCGGCTTCAGTTCATCCCCGATCATTCGGGAGGGCGCCTCGAGCGGGCGCTGACCGGCAATGGCGTGATAGAGCGTCGCGCCCAGCGAATAAATGTCGGTCCACGGCCCCTGCTGCCTACCCGAAGTGGCGTATTGCTCGTAGGGGCTGTAGCCGGGCTTGACCAGCGCCGAAACGGTCTTGGAATGCTTGGCCAGTTCGCCACGCGCCGACCCGAAATCGATCAGCACGGGTGTCTCGTCACGCCGGATGATAATGTTGTCGGGCGCGATATCGCGATGCAGAAAATCGGCCGCATGGATGCATTCCAAAGCATCCAACACGGGCCCCACGATACGGTCCAGCTCGTCCTGGCGCGGCCGCCGCCCCAAACGCTTCAGCCACGTCTTGAAGTTCGCGCCGTCCTCGTAGTGCAACACGATGTAGCCCGTCTTTCGTGCCTCGAAATAGCGATGCACGGCGACGATGTTGGGATGTCTGAATTTGGCCAGCGTCTTGGCTTCGTCGAGGAAGCGCTGCAGGCCCCAGGCATAGTCGGCTTTCGACGCCTGCGACCGGGGGCACACGTCGTCGGCGCTGTCGCGCGCGGCAAAATCGACGGGGAAATACTCTTTGATCGCCACACGCCGGGCGAGTTTGGTTTCGCTCGCCAGATAGGTAATCCCGAAGCCGCCTGCGCCGAGCACGCGCTCGATGGCGTAATCTCCTGCGAGCTCGGTGCCTTCGTGCAAAGCGACGAGATGTGTCATGGCTGCCGGATGGACTTTTCAGGTTCGAACCTGGCGTCCGCGACCAGGAGCATTCGTCGAATTTCGAGACTGCGACGCGTGGCCCAATCGCACCATCAATGTGGCCGAAGAATGGGCAAATGCCACCGCTGAGCATAGCCCAACCCGGACCCGGTCCCTCGGAGTCGTCTTTTTCTCATCGCCCCATCGCCTTGCTGTCGCCGTGATGAACTTCGAGGATCGGGTGCGTTTTGTACGGAGTACGCGAATGTCAGCAGTCATCCGGCGGTTTGCTCCGTCGTTTGTAATTTTTCTCGCTCTCGTTGCACCGGCCCTGACCCTTGGGCCGTTGCTATCGTGGTGGTCGGGGGATATCAGTGCCGAAATCATGCGCGGGATCGAACTCGGCTGGTCGCGCAGCCCCGCGATTGCAATCGGCATCGCAAGCTTTCTCAGCGTCCCCTTTCTGGCGCGTCTCACACCGTCTTTGCGGGCGCTCTTCATTCCAGACCACAGCGCTGCCGAGACCGCCGCGCGCAGGGCTCGTATGATGGCCGACCCGCCGCGCAGCTTCATGACGAAAGCCTGGATCGAGATCGACGGCACCCGCAACCGTGGCCTCGAGCTCACACGCGAGATCGTACGCATCGGCCATGGCACGGATGCCGACCTGAGATTGCCGGGTACCGACAGCGACGGTGTTCACGCTCTCATCCGCCGCACGCCCGAAGCCGAATTCGTGGTGATCGATCTGAGCGGCGGTGATGGGCCGGGTCTCGCCGTGAACGGCCAACGGCTCGCCAGCGCGACGCTTTGCGACGGCGACACGATCGCTTTGGGCGGCAACGCGATCGTCTTTCGTCGCGGCTGATGGTTCCAACTTTGCCTCCCATGCCTCCCATGCCTCACCACTGACGCATTGGGAGGGCCTCCTGTGCTCGATTCGAGCCGAATCACTCGAAAACCGACGCAGCCGAAGGGGGCCTTCATGAGCGCCAAGTCACATGTGGAACTGACGAACAGCGACCCTGGCGAGGGGCAGTTCCGATTGCGGGGCACGCTTCGCGATGCGCTCGCCGCAGCCGGCAGCCCATTCGCAGCGATCCCTTCCGCTCCAGCGCCCATGACGCCCTCCGTCGATCGGGGCGACGCAACGCCGACGACGACCGTGATCGGACGGTCCAAGCACGTGCGCATCGAGCCCGACGAGGACCCCACCCCCACTGTGCGCTACACGCCGGCGCGGTCGTCGGGGTCCGCCGTCCCGTCGACGCAACGCGTGCGCGGAAAGTCCAGCGTCCAACCCATCGCGTTCCACCAGGAGCCCGTGGTCGGCTGGTTGGTCGTGGTCGGCGGTCCGGGGCTCGGCGCTTTCCGCCCCATCTTCGAGGGCAACAATAGCCTGGGCCGCAGCCCGACCCAACGGATCGCGATCGATTTTGGAGACGATGCGATCTCGGCCGAAGAACAAGTTTATATTCGCTATGATTCGATCGACCGGACGTTTCTGCTTGTACCGAACATGGCAAAGACGAATATCGTGGCGGTCAATCAGAAAAAGCCCACGTCGGCGGTCCCGCTGGTGGCGATGGATCTGATCACTATGGGGCGCACCCAACTCTGCTTCATGCCGTTCTGCGGCAAGGAGTTCGACTGGGGCGAACTCGGAGACGCCAAGCCTTGATGTTGAAATTCCGTTATGCGAGCCGCACCTCTCAGGGCGCGCGCCAATACCAGGAAGACACCGCAGCCGTCTGGCCCGGAGATAGTCCCCTGTTGCCGTCGGGCGCCCCATCGCCGCCCGACGGTATCGGCCTCGTCGCACTGCTCGCCGATGGGATGGGCGGTCATGCGGCCGGAGACGTCGCCAGCAGCACGATTTGCGCTGCGTTCTTGCAGCATGTCCTGCAAGGCAGCACGGCGCCGACCCAGATCCGACTGGCAACCGGGCTGCAGCACGCCAACGGCATCCTCCGTCACAAAGCGGCGGCCGATTCTGCTCTGGGCGGTATGGGCACGACCTGCGTCGGCCTTGCCGTGGGCCAAGACGGCGCCCATTGGATCAGTGTCGGCGACAGTCCGCTGTGGCTGTTTCGCGGTGGCCGTTTG
>JANOKV010000367.1:0-3116 GCA_031419415.1 Hyphomicrobiales bacterium
CGCCGTACGTCGGCGGCGCCACCGCCGATGGCCTCTTGCCCGCACCGCTGCCCATTTGCCGCTCCGTTGCTCATTGCTGCAACGGTACAGTCTGCCCAAGTTCGGGGCTCGGAGTCAGAAGTCGTTCATGAGGCGCTTACCTTTGTTGGCCTCACGTTTGGACCGGTCATAAACCAGAATCGTAGTGACCGTGGCGCATCAGGTCATTCGCGTTGTGAATGGCGCGGTCATTTGCAACTTTCTTCTCTGCGGCGGGAAGTATGTAGGTAACAAAGCACATGGCTTCCGACCTGCAACCCGACGCCAAAACACCCGCCGCAGAGCCGATCGAGATCACGCACGAGATGATCGATGCGGCCTATCGAGTTTGGGAAGATAGCGGCGCGAGCGACTACGTTTCGACGTCGGATAAGGTGATGCTTCACGAGATCATCGTCGCGGCATTAAGAGCTCGCGGACCCGTTCGTCAAATTCGCGAATACATCGTGCCAGAAGATGAAATGAGCGACTAGCGGCGCGCAATTGAGCGGCATCCGTGAAGGCGCTTCGTGGGTTGTCCTGGGCATACTGGTAGCCCGAAAAAGTTTGCGATGGCGGCCCAAGCCGTGATTGCCACTTCCCATTGCGGTCATGCTCTGACCACGTATGAGGATGCGCAAATCTGTTGCGCCGCTGAGATCGTTTCTTAATCCGACCGTTGAGGGTGTTCCACTCCGGAAGCAGGATTTTGTGACGCCAGAGTGCAAATTTCAGCGCCACGTCGAGCATTGACAGCTTGTCCCGGAAGTTCTGGACCGAGTAGAACATTTCAGCGACGAGTCGATCGTCTCGTGATCGCACCACGGTGACCATGAGCGAGCACATTGCCATCTCGACCAGCTCCCAATCGTGCAGCGCGGTTCCGAGAGCGGCGAAGAACTCTGTGTCGGATGGTTCGGCAGGATCAGTCATGGCGAAAAAGCCCAAAATCGAGGTCGAGGACGTGCCGAGCGAGGTGGACATCGCGCGCGGCGACGCCGTGTTGAAACGCATGCTCCAGACCAAGCCGAAGCCGCACAAGGAAATGGTCGGTAAACAAAAAACTGACGCTAGAAGAAAAGCACCAAGCAAGGCGGGACGCTAGTTGCCCAACCTATTGCCTACTTCGAGGCAACCGCGATTTCGTTCTCCAGCTCGCGGATAAGACGGTCAAGTTGGGCATTGATGCCGTCCCGCGAGCGATCGTCAATTCGATCGTGCACTACGAAGATGCGTTCGCCAACGACCGAGCTTAGCCGGATTTCGCGCTGGTGGTCGATCGGCTTGCCTTCAATCGGATAGGCCGGCGCCAAGCTCCGCAACTTGTCATTGATGTGTGCGTCCAATTCGTTGCCACAAAGAAAAGGGTTCATAAGGCTCTCCGTTCGGGTGGCTCTTGTTGTGAGGGGTGGGTTTTGGGGGTGGGGTGGTAATGAACGTTAGTGTCCACCTGACGCATCCTCGATCAGAACTTAACTTTCACCTCGAAATCCTTCATGCCCTTGAAGGCATTACGCAGGATCGACTGATGGTCGTCACGGACCTGCTTGGTGACCTTTTTTCGGATTTGGTCGTCAAGGGCGGCGCGGGTGCCGTTATTGGCGCCGCAACGATTGCAAACAATCGCATCGAGGCTACCCTCGGTCTCGGGTATCGTGACATTCTCGCTGCCGCACTTCTGGCAGTCGACGTCGATTCTGATGTCGACAGAAAAGCTCTCTTTCATAGTTTGCTCCGTGGGTGTTGTGACCAGCGAATCACAATTCTACCACGGGCAATCAGGCCCGGCGTTTCCTCCACGCGTGGAAGCGTCGGGCCTTCTGCTTCAACGTCTTAGGCCGCGTCAGTCCGCCGATAGGTGAGGCGCTTGCCCTTGGCGCCCTTGAGGATGGCAGCGGCGCGGGCGGCATCGTCGATATCGAGCGCTTCGCGGGTGTTCCAGCGGAAGCAGAACTCGTCGACGTAGCGTTGCAGGTGCTGTTCGCTGACCGAGTGGAATGAGCCCATGATGCCGCGCTTGAGGATGGCGAAGAAGCTCTCGACGGTCTGTGTGTGGGTCTTGCCGTCCTTGCTGACGTACTCGCTGGCCGAATGATTGACCGAGCCGTGCGCGGCAAACTCGCGGCCGGTCCAATAGTAGGCAAGCGAGTCGTCCGTGTTGAGCGTGCTCTTGCGGCTGGCATGCGTGACCAACACCTCGCGAAGGGTCTTGGCCGTCACGTCGGCGACGTGCTTGGCGCGGGCCTTGCCACCACGCTCGACGAGGGCGACGACGGGCTGCTTTGTCGGGACAGGCTTGCCGTTGTGGACGTTCTTGGCCTTGCCGCCGACGAAGGTTTCATCGGCTTCGATGGTGTGGCCAGTGCCACCGAGCGGGCCAGTGTCACTCACGGCATCGGGTGACATGGCCTCGCGAATGCGGTGCATCATGAACCACGCCGTCTTGTAGGTGACGCCCAACATGCGCTCGATCTGCTTGGCGCTCATACCCTTCTTCGAGGCGGCCATCAGATGCGAGGCCAGCACCCACTTGTGCAGGCCGATCTTGGAGCGCTCGAACACGGTGCCGATCGTCACCGAGAACTGCTGTCGGCATTCGTTGCTGTTGCACTGATAGAGGCCCTTGCGGTGCGACTTGCCGTGCAGGGCCGTGACATCTTGCGTTTTGCAATGCGGACAGATCGCACCGACCGGCCAAAGCTGCTCCTCGAGGTGAGCGCGGGCCGCGTCTTCGTCGTTGTAGATCGGGTTCGTCAGATCGAATTTCATGGCAGGTGTCCTCGACAGCTGCCCTGATCATGCCAACAGCGGCCTGCTGTGTCAAGTATATACTTCCCTCTGCGGCGAATAACACAGTAGTTCGTGCTGGGATGGTCGACGGGCCGATGAGGTTCGAACCTGGCGGCTGTTTGCGCGCAGTGAGCCGCATCCGGCGCTCGTTCGTCGCCCGGGCCTGAGCGCATCCATGAATGCTGGCCGCCAACGGATCGGACCGAGGTTTTTCGACCATGAGCACGATCGATCGGATTCGAGTCATTGGGGCCGCGGTCCTGGTTTTTGCCGCCAGTGCGAGCGCTGTATCGCCGGCAGGGGCTGAA
>JANOKV010000368.1:0-16052 GCA_031419415.1 Hyphomicrobiales bacterium
CTCGCGATAGAGCGACTTTAGGCTCTGCCGCAACATCTTGCGCCGCTGACCGAACGCTGCTGCCGTCACGCGGCCCAACGTCAGCACGTTGCAGGGTGGTTCGCATATCTCACGTGGACTGAATTCAACGACTGCCGATGACACGCTGGGCGGCGGGGTGAAAGCGTCTGGACCTAACGTCATGGCGATGCGCGCCCGCGTGCGCCACTGGGCGATAACTGCGAGGCGACCGTAAGCCTTCGTACCGGGCAGCGCCACGATGCGCTCCGCCACCTCTTTTTGAAACATCAGCGCCATTCCAGAAAACCAAGGCGGCCAGGGCTCGGTCTCCAGCCAACCAATTAGCAGTTTGGTCGCGACGTTGTAGGGAAGGTTCGCCACGATTACGGCTCGACCCGCATCGTCGCCGATAACCGTCGGCCAATCGACATCGAGGGCATCCGCCATGTGGATGTCGAGACGGCCGGGATAAACCTGGGCAATCTGTTCGAGCGCGGGACGGCAGCGCGCGTCCATCTCGACGGCGATGACGCGTCGCGCGCCCTCGAGCAATAACCCACGCGTGAGGCCACCGGGACCCGGCCCGATTTCGACGACCGTCGTCTCGCTCAACGAACCCAATGATCGGGCGATTTTGCGGGTCAGATTGAGGTCGAGGATGAAATTCTGGCCAAGGCTCTTTTTGGCGGCGATATCGAGCGTCTTGATGACGTCTCGCAGCGGTGGCAATCCGTCTGGGCTGGCGCCCGCCGACGCCGCGGTGGTCTCTGCCGTCATAGGCGCGCGATCGCGGCGGCGCGGGTGGCCATGTCGTGTGCGAGACGCAGGGCAGCGATGAAGCTGGCCGGGTTCGCCTTGCCCGTGCCGGCGATATCGAACGCCGTGCCATGGTCGGGTGATGTGCGCACGAACGGCAAGCCTAGCGTGACGTTGACGCCGTCGTCGAAGGACAGCGTCTTGAGGGGGATCAACGCTTGGTCGTGGTACATTGCAAGGGCCGCGTCATAGCGGGCGCGCGCAGCGGCGTGGAAGAGGGTGTCGGCCGAGAGGGGGCCGAGGATATCGATACCCGAGCGCCGCAAGTCGGCCACGGCTGGCGCGATCACGTCCCTGTCCTCGCGGCCAATCGTGCCGCCTTCCCCTGCATGCGGATTGAGCCCAGCGACGACGATGCGTGGATTGGTGATCCCAAAAAAGCGACCCAGATCGGCGACGATGATGCGCACCGTGCGCTCGATCGATGGCTGCGTGATCGCGCGCGCCACATCGGCGAGTGGGATGTGGACCGTCAGCGGCACGACCCTCAGTTCGTCCGAGGCCAGCATCATGACCGGTACGGCGTTGCAACCGGGCCAATGGCGCTCGGCGAGCTCCGCCAAAAACTCCGTGTGGCCGGGATGCCTGAAGCCGAAAGCGTATAGGGTTGCCTTCGAGATGGGGTTGGTGACGACAGCCGATGCGGCGCCTTTCGCTACCGCGGCCGTCGCCAGCTCGATCGAGGCGATGACGGCTGCGCCGTTGCGGGCATCGGGTTGGCCTGCCGTTGGGCGCTCTGCCACCGGAACTGAGACCACCGCCAGCGTACCGTTGGCCACGCGGGCAGCCGCGGCGGCATCAGGGATCACCTCTATTCGCAAATCGACACCGAACGCGCGCGCACGCGCCATGGTGGCGTCAGCGTCGGCATAAAGAACGAAGGTCGGTAATATTGATCGGCTCTGCCGTGCAAACGCCGTGATGGCGATGTCGAGCCCTATACCGGCCGGGTCGCCCATGGTGACAGCCAGCGGCAAGCCCGGATACGAACCCAGGACTGGATCAGGCGCAGGGTTGCCCGATCGCGTCATTCACCGCATCTCGATCAGCGCGTCTTTGCGCAGATCCGCCAGGTGTCTCTGGGCCAGCCGTTCAAATTCCTTCATTTGCAGCTCGTTCTCCGCAGCCTGGCGCTTCTGGTCGTCGACCTTGGCTGTGCGCCGGCCACATACCGCATAGAGCTCGGCGCCTGCCCCCGTCAAGATAGCGGGGACCATTTCGCCGTCGTTGGCGCTTAGAAGGATGCTTTTGGTGGGCTCGGTCAAGGTGCTCGCTTTGCGGAAACCGAGGTCTTCGAACTTGGCATTCGGAATACTTTTGACGAGGGCGGCGGTGGTCTTGCAGCCGACGAACTTCTGGCGAAGAGTTTCAGCCTCAGTGTAACTCTGGGCCAAGACAGCTTGATCGGGCTTGCCCGCCTTGGCTGATAACCCAAGTGCTATTTTGTGGATCTGCAACTCGAGAACGTCGCCGTCCGCCGACGTTGCCGCGGCCGCAATCCGGTCGACGTCACGACTGGAGACATTGATCTGATGACCGAAGCGACGACGAATGACCTCGCGCCACGCGAATGACGCCTTGAAGCGCGCCTTCATGACCCGAGCGTCGGCGCCTTGCGCTTTGATGTGGGCGACGAACTGGTCCGCCGTCATCTTGTTGCGTTCGGCAATGCTCTTGAAGGCCTTCTCGACTTCATCGTCCGAAATTGTCACGTTAGTTCGCTTGGCTTCCTGAAACTTCAACCGCTCCTCAATCAACTCCTCCAGGGCCTTCTTGCGCAGACCAGGGATCATGCTCGATTTGGCCGATGCGACCGCCTGCTGCTGCAGCGAGACCACAAACGCTTTCTTGCGCTCCTCGAAGGCCGCAATGACCTGCTCCCTGGACTTTCCCGGATTAGCCGCGATGGTTTCTTTCAGAATCTCCTGGACGCGCTCCGTCGTCTTGGGGTTTTCGGCCATCGACTTCATGTTGGCTTTGGCACGTTCGGTAAAATCCGACGTGAGCGTCATGAACTGAGCGCGCTGATGCACTTCGTAGGCTGTGATCGGTTCATCGTTGACGAGCGCGACAATGCCCTGTGCGCCGGCGCCACCGTCATTGATGCTCCCGGTCACTGCTGCGGCTTCTTTCTTTGCCGTGGGCTTTGGCTTGGGTTTGACCGCAGGAGGGGGCTGTTGAGCCGGCTGGGGGGCCACTGCTGGCGACGGCGCGGCGAAGGGCGGTCCCGGCGGTGGGGCCGTCGTCGTCACCACGAGACCGGGCACCGAGGGGGTTTGCGCGATTGCACCCATCGGCGCGCTGATGAAGCCGCCTGTAACTGCAATGGCGATGAGCCGACCAAGTCGTAACACTGTTGTGTTCATATCCAGCTCGTTCTGGTCGTCGTGCATCGTGATGCTGCCCTCGGCATGCACGGCGCGCTAAATGATTCGCTCGCACAGACATCATAACCGGGCGAGTGGCTGATTGCTTTTGCTTGTCCACAACAACGATGGCATCTCGGAGGCAGAATGCGGACGCCCCGAGCTACGGACCGCATTCGAGATGGCGTTATTGCGGGGTCGTGGTGGAGGGGAGCAGCAGGGCATTGCTGTTGGTCTGCGACTGCATGATCGTCTGATCGATGCCGCTTGCCGAGTATTTGTAGTCGCCTAGATACTTCCACTCGAAGCGCAGCATCAAGGTGCGGTCCGGCTTGATATAGAGGTCTGGATTGTTGATAAACGTTTCGGTGTATTGCGCCGTCAGCACGAAACATTCGTCGGAGTACTTCACGATGATGCCGTCCTGCAACGCCATCCGCTCGTCGAGATCGTAGCGCAACAATCCGGTGATCGACCAGCGGTCGGTCAACTTCAAGGTCGCACTGCCGATCAACTCCTGCTCATTCTTGTTCAGGCCGATGACCGGGTCTTGACGCATGTACGAGTATTGCCCGGCTAGATGCAGGGGACCGAGGCTTATGGCCGTATGCAGATCCTGGCGGCGTAACGACAATTCGGTCTCGTCGAAGCGCGATTGTGCGATGAAGCGGAAGGCCTGCGTCGGCGCGATATAGGCACCCAGCACGTAATCGGACTTATCAGTGTTCAGACCGCTGGTGGGCGAGAAATTGTAGACGAGCGACTGGTTGGCTCCCGTCGGCGTCTGCCCAGGATTTGTATAGGCGTTCTCTCCGGCCAGATGAATGCTCTGGCCAGCGATCAGGCGCACGTAGCCACCCGAATTTGCCTGCATTGTGTACTGCAAGCCCAAGTTGGCGCGTGTACCCGTTTCGATCCGATCCCAGCCCGAGAATTTGTTGACGTCGAAGAGCAACGTGTCGGCCCAAACGATGCTGCGCGAATCTTCGTCGGGCAGGCGGCGCTGCGATACGCTAGCCGGCCGCGCGATAATCTGTGCGATCGGCTCGATCGTGTGCGAGGCGGTCGTGGCATGCCAAATCCACGGATAAGAATAGGTCAACGCCGCTGTGGCCATGCCACGAGCGATCTGATCTTGCGGTATCGACGTGTGGGTGTCCGGGTCGTATCCGTTGGTGAATGCGGAGACGTCTCCGCGTGCTTGGACGAACGGCGTCCAGACTTGGCCGAGCGGATCGACCATCTTGCGCCGCCAGGAGGCCTCTGCGGCAACCCGCGAAATATCCGTACCGTCGCTGCGGCTGAGGCTAAGCGCATTGGCATTCAGGGCGAGTTCGCCCCCGAGCACCGGCTGTCCCGCGACGTAGCGGTAGTCGATCACCGGCAAAACACGCGATTCCGAGGCCGGAGTATCTTCGATCAGCAGGCCGCCGAAGTGATAGAGTTTGGCGCCGAAGTAGTTGCGATCGCTCAGGCCCTCCATCCAGACTTTATTGACCCGATCGACCTGGAGGATGCTGTCGAGCTTGTAGAAGCGACGGAACGCATCATCGCTCTCGAGCGTGACATCCCAGCCGAATTTCCACCATGACGAGAGAGAGAAGGAGCCACGCGTCTCCAAGGTTCCCCGCCAACCGTCGTAAAGCTTCTTGCGTTCAAGCGCGACGTCGGATGGTAGCGTGCTGGCGTCCTGGTCGATGCCGGCGAACTTGACGTAGTAGTCGCCGCGGATATTGCCGTAAGCCACCCGATGACGCCAGTCGCCGGCCCACATCGTGCCATGCTGCGTCCAGTACGTCGGATGGAATGTGAAGTCGTAATGGGGTGACAATGCGAAATAGTAGGGAATACCGCTACCGAACCCCAAGGTCGTCGACTGGTGGAACTCGGGCAGAAGGAAACCCGATTGGCGTTTGACCGACGGGTCGCCGTGCTGGAAGTAGGGCATGTAGAAAACCGGCACGCCGAATATCTCGAACTGGGCGTCTTGATAGGAGATTGTCGCTGCATTTTGGTCGTGCACGATGCGGGCCGCACTGATGCACCATAACGGTGGCATGCCCTCGTCGCTCTTGCACGGCGTAAACCGGCCTTGTTCGAATTCACTGACGTTGCCGTCCTTACGCACCAGCCGACGGGCTGCGATGCGCGTTTCGTCTTTTGTCACCACACTGAGGCTCTGCACGAAGGCATCGCGAAAATCGTCCGTCGCAGTCAGGTATTCGCCGCGCAGAATGTTGCCGTTGGGCTCGACCAACTTGGCGTTGCCTCGCGCTTCGAGGGTGTTGGCGTTCTGGTCGTACGTCACCTGATCGGCGGTCAGAACGTAGTTGTTGTAATAGGATTCGACGTTGCCGCGCGCGATAACGCGATTGTTGCGCGTGTCGTAGATGAGTTCGTCGGCTTGCAAGAGGAGGGGCTGGGTCTTGTCGATTTTCTTCGGCGAGCCCCCAAAGGGTCCGCCTTTCGCTTGCGGAAAGCTCGATTGGTTTTTTGCGCCGAGTGTTGTTCCGGATGTATCCTGGGCTTGTGCGGCGTCCCCAAAAAGGCCGAGCGACACAATCGAAAACATCCACAGGCAGCACACTACAGCCCACGACGCGCTCTTGGCGCGCCGCGTCCCACTCGGGGCCATCGGCTGTTTTACTCCACGCATGCCTCAGCCGTCCTCCTGGTGCAGCAATACTGTCAACGCGCCACAACACGCCACCGCAACCGGCACCCAAACAGCCAAAAACGGAGGAGCAAGACCGGACGCACCGACTTGCCGAGATATTTCAGAAAGCAGGAAGAAGCCAAATCCCCCAACCATCCCGACGATCACCATAGTCTGGATGCCACCCCCACGGAATGACCGCAAAGACACAGTGGCAGCCAAAAGGACCATCACCGTCAGCAGCCAGGGGCGCACGAGCAAGGTCTCGTGTTGAACGCGGAAACGATTAGCTGATAGGCCCGCCTTTTCAGTTACTTCGATGAGCGTCGGCAGCTCCCAGAAGGAGAGCGAAGCACTCTTTCCGAGTGCATCTGTGGCATGTTCCGGAGTGAGCCACGTGCTGACCATATAAACATCGTGCAATTCAGGTTCGCGCGCCACCCGCGTCACCACGGCACGCTCGATCGACCAATGGCCGTCCGCCAGGATGGCCGATTTGCCGTCGACGCGCTCCAGGAAGCGCCCCTGGCGATCGAATTGCAGGAACGTGACCACCTGCAGGTTGCGGCCATTGGGTGACGCAGTGGCGGCTGTCAGCACCGAAGGCCCGTCGGGCCCGTCTTGCCGTAGCCATGACCCCCCGCCGTCGGTGCGCAGCACGGAGGCTTCGCGGCCAAAGGCGTTGGCAAACCGGCGTTCGGATTCAGCGCGAGCCCATGCGGCCAGAGGATTGTAAAGCGCGATCGAGACGAGACCGATGATGAGCGCAACCGTCATGCCGGGTCGTATGAACTGCCACGCGGACATTCCCGCCGCGCGCATGACGGTCAGCTCGGACTTACGGCTGAGCAGCAGGAGCGCGCCAATAGCGCCCACCAGCACGCAGAACGGCAAGAGTATTTCGGTGTAGGCAGGAAGCCGCAAGAGAGCCATCGTGGCAATCTCGAAGCTAGGTACGCGGCCGTATTTGCCAGCCGTGCGCAACAACTCGACAATGTCGATCATGAAAATCAGCAGGCAGCACAACCCGAACGTCGCCGCGATCATCAGCGCAAAGCGGCGGGCCAGATAGCTTCGGAGCATGCGTCGCCTGAACATCGGACGGTTCACCTCCGCGCCTGGCTGAAGGGCCGGGCGGCCGACAAGGCCGATCCCTCGCGACGTCCGGGGAGACTTGACCACACGCCATGGAGGCGCCCGGAGAGGAGATCTGCAATGCGCGAGGGTCGACGCTGCATGCGGGTTTTTGCAACCAGAAGCGCGAAGAGGACGGCGCCGAGCGGGAGGGCATAGACGATCCACACGGCGCTTTCACGCAGGGCTACGATATTGTTACCCGCGAGCCCAGCCAGCCGACAGACGGCTGCGATCACGAATGCTGCCACGATGGCTTGGACGCGGTTCTGGCGCGTGGTCTGGGCTTGTCCGATAAAGGCCACGGCCAACATCACGAAGGCGAAAGGATAGAGAGGACTGGCAAGACGCTCATGCAACTCAGATCGGATCAATCCGGGCTGGCTCCGCGCAATTTCATCGTCGGGACCAACTCGCAACAGCTCTGGCGTGTACCGCTCCCGAGGTTTCAGGTCCGGTCCCTGTTGCTTGGCCTCGAAGCGAGCGAGGTCGACGGCGTAGCGCTTGAATTCGACGACGCGGACGACTTCGGTCGGCCCGTCACGACGCAGGATGTGGCCATCCTCCATCAGAAGGAAGGCGTCGCCGTCCTGTTTCACGATCCAGCCGCGCTCGGCGAGGTAGGTCGAGACCTGCTTGCCCTCCCGACCGTCGTGCATCACGAGGCCCTTGAGCTCACCGTCGAAGGCGCGGTCGCGAATGTGGAAGGTCAGATTGGGCTCGGGGCTCGTAAAACGTCCGGGCTGGATGACTTGCGTAATCAAGTCCGTGCGGACTTGGATGACGTATTCACGCAGCAGCCGCAGGCTCCAGGGCATCGCCCAGTGGTTCACGACGGTGACGGCTGCTGCGACCATCAGAGCCACCAGCAGGAGCGGTCGCGCGATGTTCCAAATCGTGCCGCCGCCAGCCGTCATGATGATGAGTTCGCTGTCACCGTTCAGTCGGTTGAGCACATGAATGCTGGCGACGAGGAGGGCGATCGGCGCGATCAAGGCCATTAGGTTGGGTAACGCCAGCAGCGTCATCTGGATGAAAACCCAGGCGTCCTGGCCTTGTGTGGTGACGAGGTTGAGTTGACGCAAGGCGAGCGCGATCCAGACCACTCCAGTCAGCGAGAGCAAAATGAGCAATACCGCACCCGCCGTCTGGCGGAAGATATAGCGCGACAGGATGGTTCCGGTCAGCATCATGGACAGCACACCACCCGCCGGAGGCAGCAGGCGACGCCCGCTGTACGGCACATTTCGAGGTGATGCGCGTCAAGCGCCCCCATGTGTCCCAGTCTCCCAACTGCTGGCCCGTGCGTGAGGCATCCCATGCATCAGCGGTTGCTTTCAGTCGGTCCCATGCCACCGTGGCCGAACTAGGGCTTTCTCGGGGTGCCCCGCGGGCAGCTCGGCGCTCGTGTCCGGCCCCGATTCGATCGCCAGCCGCGTGCAGTTTATCCCATGGACCCACGGCGCGCGGCTTGCCAATTCGTGGGCAGCCTTTAAATTCATGCCTCTTCGCCACATGCAGGGACGTGATCGGCCGACACACATGCGCCGAACCGGAAGCCTGCAGCGCGTGCGTGACGACCCAACCGACCCCGACCAAGATTGGACCGCGATACCAGATGAACGCCCGCCCCGAATTGCATTTCGTTCCCCCAAGCACACCGCTCGGGCCCACCGTCGTCCTTCTCATCGGCCCCGATCTGGCGCTCGGCAAGATCGGAGCGCGTCTAGACGAGAAATCCGGCGGCGCCTTGAAGCGCGCAATTGCAGCGGCTGATTTCAAAGGCAAGGCCCGCGCTTCCATCGAAATTCTGGGAGCCGCCAACACCGATGCAAAGCGCATCATCCTGCTGGGCACGGGCCCTCGGGACGAAGCCAAGGACCTCGATTGGGCGCGGTTGGGTGGCGCTGCATTCGCACAGATTTCGTCGCGGCGGGGTGAAACGGCGAGCGTCGTGGTGGACCTCGGCGACGACGACGGAAATATCGGTGCGCGCATTGCCCTAGGCGTGCAGTTGCGCGCCTACAATTTTCGCAAGTATCATACCAAGCCGAGCGAAGAGAACGGCAACGGTTCGTCCGACAAAAGCCCGATCCGCATTGCGATCGTGACGCCCGAACCCCAGGCCACGACGCGTGCGTTCGAGCGTCATGCAGCTGTTGTCAACGGTGTGTCGTTGGCCCGCGACCTCGTCAATGAGCCCGCAAACGTGCTCGGTCCCGTCGAGTTCGCCGATCGATTGGCAGCACTGGGTGTGCCCGGTCTCGAGATCGAAGTCTTGGGCATGGAGCAGTTGGCCGCCCTGAAAATGGGAGCACTTCTGGCTGTGGGGCAGGGGAGTGCGCGAGAAAGCCGCGTCGTTATCATGCATTGGCATGGCGCCAAGCGCGCGCGCAATCGCCAGCCGCTCTGCTTCATCGGGAAGGGAGTGTGCTTCGATACCGGCGGTATTTCAATGAAGCCAGCCGGCGGCATGGAGGACATGAAGGGGGACATGGGGGGTGCCGCCTGCGTTTCCGGACTGATGATGGCGCTGGCGCAACGCAAGGCCAACGTCAACGCGGTGGGCATCGTCGGCCTCGTCGAGAACATGCCGTCTGGAACGGCCACACGGCCGGGAGATATCGTCACCTCGATGTCGGGCCAGACAATCGAAATCCTAAACACCGACGCAGAAGGGCGCTTGGTCCTCGCAGACCTGCTCTGGTATGCGCAGGAGACGTTCAAGCCACGGCTGATGGTCGATCTGGCAACCCTGACGGGCGCCATCATTGTCGCGCTCGGCAAGGAGCGGGCTGGTCTCTTTTCCAACAACGACAAGCTCGCACGCGAAATCGAGGAAGCAGGGGAAGCGACGGGCGAGACGGTCTGGCGTATGCCGCTGGGCCAAAGCTACAACAAGCTGATTGATACCAAAAACGCCGACATGAAGAACATTGGCGGGCGCTTCGGTGGCGCCATTACCGCCGCGCAGTTCCTACAACGCTATGTCAAGGACGGCGCAACGCCGTGGGCGCATTTGGATATCGCAGGCACAGCGATGGATTCGACGCGCAACGAGATCAATCAGAGCTGGGGTTCGGGCTGGGGCGTGCGCATGCTCGAGCAGATGGTGCGCAGCCATTACGAGTAAGGACGTGGAAATGGTTGCGTATAGAAACGGTTCATAGGCATGTTGTTGGCGCCGGTTTATTCCATAATATATATTACGCGAACTATGGAAAGGTCGAGACGAGGGCCGATGCCGATGGCCAACCTAAGCGCTGCACCTTGATGTCGATGTCGCGCCGCACTCGCCGCACGGTCTCTGGCGTCGTCGTGGCTGCGGTCTTGGGTTGGCTGGTACTCGCGTCCGGACTGCTCTTCCCTCATCTCTGGGCGCTTCGGCCTCTCGATTTATCAACGCCCGACCAATGGTTCATCAACTGGCGGCTGGCCGCGATCCGCAAGGATCGCGATCTGTGTCGGGCGGTGCTGGCGCCCCCGCATGTCGTGTCGAGCCCCGTGCCGGACGCCGTGGCGAGCGAAGGTTGCGGCTGGCAGAACAGCGAACGGGTCACCTCGATTGCTGGAGCCCGCGTGTCGGTCGACAAACTAACCTGCGAGCTGACGGCCGGCTTGAGCCTTTGGATGATCCACGAGGTACAACCGGAGGCCTTGCGCCTCTTCGGCCACAAGGTTGCCGAGGTGCATCACGTGGGTGGATACGCCTGCCGTAACATCGACGGAAGTTCGGGTGAGCGCAGTGAGCATGCGGCGGCCAATGCACTCGACATCACCGCCTTCACGTTCGTCAATGGCAAACGGATCAGTATTCTGCGGGGCTGGCCAACAGACGGAGCAGACGGGACTTTCCTGCGCCACATTCACGCGCGGGCCTGCCGGTATTTTCCTGTGGCGCTTGGACCAGCGTACAATGCGGCCCATCGAGACCACTTCCACTACGACCGCGGCGCTGCCCGCAAATGTAAGTAGCCGGTCCATTGGATCGCCTGCTGGAAAAGGTTGCCATGACAGACGCGCCCTCCCCTGCCTTCCCCGCATCCCCTACCCTCGCCCCGTCCCGTGACCTTGGGCGGCTCATCGAGATCATGGTGGCGCTGCGCACACCGGTCACCGGATGCCCATGGGACCTGGAGCAAACCTTCGCGACGATAGCGCCCTACACCATTGAAGAAGCCTACGAAGTGGCCGACGCGATCGCGCGAGCAGACTTGGCGGACCTGAAGGAGGAGTTGGGCGACCTTCTGCTGCAGGTCGTTTATCACGCCCAACTCGCCGAGGAGGAAGGCGTCTTCGCGTTTGGCGATGTGGTGCAAGGGATCACGGCCAAGATGATCCGCCGGCACCCACACGTCTTCGGCGACGCCCAAGCACGCACGACAGGCATTGCCAAGGGTTTCTGGGAACGCATAAAAAGCCAGGAAAAAGCGGAGAAAGCGGCACGTCGGGCCGTCATCGACGGCGGTGGGAACGCGCGGCGCACGCCCCTGCCCCAGGCCTCCGTGTTGGCCGATGTTCCAGTTGCATTGCCCGCGTTGACCCGCGCTGTGAAACTCCAGGAGAAGGCCGCGCGCGTCGGGTTCGATTGGCCATCGCTGGCGCCCGTCTTCGACAAAATGCGCGAGGAACTTTCTGAACTCGAGGAGGCGGCCCTCCCCCTCGATCCACGCGGTGGTCGAGAAGCGGCGCCCGTCGATCGAGCCCACATCGAAGAAGAATTCGGCGACCTGCTGTTTGTCATGGCCAACGTCGCCCGGCACCTCGAGATAAACCCGGAAAACGCTCTACGCCAGGCAAACGACAAATTTCGACGCCGCTTCGAGGGCATCGAAGCAGGCTTGGCCGAGCTTGGTCGCACACCCGCACAATCCACCCTCGCGGAGATGGATGCGCTATGGGACGAGGTCAAAGCTGCGGAGCGCCAACGGTAACTTGACGCTGTGGTGCCGCGTGTCCGTGCGAAGGTCCCGACCGAATTCACGCTGGCGCGTCGGGCGCGGGTAGTCCGGCCCGCTGGAGCTGGCTCTCGAGGCGGCCGCGCTTCGACTTGGCGATGCGGATACGGTATCGGGTGGAACCGTCGTCGCCAGCCTCACGCCCTATGACATCGCTATTCTCGTGCAGCCAATGAGCAAGGCCACCGGCTGATGCGGGCAGGACGAGCGACACGGTTTCGTCGTCGACAGAAAGCTGTCGGTCGATCTCGGCAAACAAATCGGGGATGCCCTCCCCCGTCAGCGCCGAGATGAGCACGGGGCGGCCTTGGTTGCGACGCGCCGCAGCGTTGACCAGTTCGTCGCGTTCGATTGGATCGAGACGGTCGATCTTGTTCCAGACTTCGAGGATGTGCGCCTCGGGGCCTTCGACGACGATCCCGAGATCGCGAAGCACCTGCTCCACGTCGGCCCGCTGCGCCTCGCGCTCCGGGTGACTGATGTCGCGCACATGCAGCACGAGATCGGCTTCGATCACTTCCTCGAGGGTGGCGCGAAACGCCGCCACCAGCGATGTCGGCAAGTCGGAGATGAAACCGACCGTATCGGACAAGATGATGCGGCGACCCGTCGGCAGGCGCAGTTCGCGCATGGTCGGATCGAGCGTGGCGAACACCTGATCGCGCGCATCGACGCCAGCACCCGTCACGTGGTTGAAGAAAGTCGATTTGCCCGCGTTCGTATAGCCGACGATGGCGGCGACGGGATATGGCACCCGCCGTCGACCCGAGCGATGCAGCTCGCGCGTGCGCACGACGACATCGAGTTCGTCCTCGATGGCGTCAATGCGATCTTGAATGATGCGCCGATCGAGTTCGAGCTGCGTTTCGCCCGGGCCACCGAGAAACCCAGCGCCACCGCGCTGACGCTCGAGATGGGTCCAACTGCGCACGAGCCGGCTTTTTTGATAGGTGAGATGCGCGAGTTCGACTTGCAAGCGCCCTTCCCGGGTCTGCGCCCGCCGCCCGAAAATCTCGAGGATCAAGCCTGTGCGATCCAGAACCTTACAGTTCCACGCCTTCTCGAGATTGCGCTGTTGGACTGGCGACACCGCGTGATCGATGATGGCGAGTTCCGCCTTCTCGTCAGCGATCAGGTTTTTGATTTCCTTGACCTTGCCGGACCCGAAGAGCGCACCGGGCTTGGGACTGGGCACCGGCACCAAAAGCGCCTGCCGCACATCGAGGTCGATCGCACGCGCGAGCCCAGTCGCTTCGGCCAGACGATCCTCCGGACTATGGGCAGGGCGGAACCCAGCCTCACTGCTCGTGTCGCTCGGGCTGCGCTTGTAGCGCCGCCCCAGGATGGGGGCCAACACGATAGCGCGCGTCGGTCCCGCTGGGCGCAGCTCCACCGTGTGTCGCCGGCGTGGTGTATCGTCGATGTCGTCGTCTGTCGGGTCTGTCAACCGGTCGGCCTCGCGGGACGCAGGCAGATCATGCCTGCCCGTCTTCGGCCGGATCGCTGTCCATCAAGTGGACGGGCGCACCCGGCATGATCGTGGATATGGCGTGCTTGTACACCAGTTGCGAGTGGCCGTCGCGTCTGAGAAGGACGCAAAAATTATCGAACCACGTGACGATACCCTGGAGTTTGACGCCGTTAATGAGGAAAATCGTCAGGGGAGTCTTGTTTTTGCGGACATGATTGAGAAACGTGTCCTGCAGGCTTTGCACCCGTTCTGCGGCCATGTTGTTTCAGACCTTCTTACATCGTTGCTGTTAAAATAAGCCGAGCTGTCGACCAGCCATCATCGATCGATGTGCGACTTCGACAGACGAAATGTGTCCCTGAGGCAATTCTGCACAACGCGACCGCCCGCGCAACCGATACCACATGATAATTGGGAACTTTCGCAGGGATGATCCTCCCAATGACGCGCACCACGCTGCTGCCACCAATTGACACGTGCAAAGCCCGCCGCAGGCAGATCGTGCGATCGAACGAGGTTCGACGTCGATGACAGACGCCGCATCGGGGGAAAAAATCGACGTCGTGGTGGCCGGCGCTGGTCCTGCGGGCCTCGTCACAGCGCTTGCGCTCGCATCCCAAGGGGTATCGGTCACAGTTGCCGCCCCGCCGATTTCGGACACCGCGAACCGTGCTGATACGCGCACGACGGCGCTCTTTGGCGGCAGCGTCGAGTTGCTTCGACACATGAACGTTTGGATTGACCTCGAAGCGTCGGCGGCCCCCCTCGTCGGCCTCAGATTGGTCGATGATACCGGCTCCTTGTTGCGCGCGCCTGAAACGACCTTTCGCGCGAGCGAGGTGGGACTGTCCTGCTTTGGCTACAATATCGAGAACACGGCGTTGACCCGCGCGCTCGCCAATAGGGTCGCCGCCCAGGAGGCCCAGATCGGATGGCGGAACGGCATTGTGGAGCATGTCCTTCCGCACAGAGATTTCATCGAGGTGATTTGCCAATCCGACAATCGCTCGCTGACAGCTCAGCTTGTCGTCGGCGCTGATGGCCGACAATCGGTCAGTCGCAGCGCAGCTGGCATTGCGATCGAGCGGTGGAGCTATCCGCAATCGGCATTGGCAGTGCGCTTTGCGCACACTCGGCCGCATGATGGCGTCTCGACGGAGTTTCATCGCCGCGCCGGCCCGTTCACCACCGTGCCTTTGCGCGGCAGGTGGTCGAGCCTCGTATGGGTCGATACGGCGGCGGAAGTGGAGCGGATCCACCATTTGGCGGATGCGCCATTCGCCGTCGCGCTCGAGGACAGGTTGCAGGGCCTTCTGGGGTCGGTCACCGAGGTCGGCCAACGATCCGTGTTCCCTCTGTCGGGTTTGTCGGTGGAGACGATGGCGAAGGCGCGCGTGGCGCTGGTGGGGGAAGCCGCGCACGTCATCCCGCCGATCGGAGCGCAGGGGTTGAACTTGGGGTTTCGCGACGCGGCCTGGATCGCGGACTTGGTGGGCGTCGCCAAACGACAGGGCGACGATATCGGTGGGTCGAGGGTGCTGGAAGCCTACGATCGCGCCCGGCGCACCGATATCGCCAGCCGGACGCTCGCGGTCGATCTGCTCAACCGCTCGCTTTTCATGGACCTGTTGCCGTTCGACGTACTGCGTGGCGCAGGTATTGCGGCCCTGGCAGCACTGCCCTGGTTGCGCCGCAGTGTCATGCAGGAAGGGCTGTCGCCGGGCGCCCAAGACCTCCCTCCCCTCTTGCGTCCAGCCGCACATGTACCGGCCTCCTGAGGTGCAATGCGGCAGCGTGGGCGCTTGACGGGCGCGCGGGCGGGTTGCATGTCGCCGGAACGGGCTCGCATCGCGGCGGCATCGGGATATCGGACCATATCCCCCATTCAGGCCGAGCCGAATGTTGACCATGATCCGAAGCTTGCCGTTCTGGTCCGGACGAAAGACACTTGCCAAAGCATCTGTGACTGACCCGATGATCAACGCGGATCGCGGCCTTTCAGCTGGGAAAAGGACACCTCGAGTTGCTGGCCACCCTCCTCGATCTGCGACATCGGCTGGAATATACCCTCCTGCTCGTCCTCGTCGGGTTCGTGCGGCTGATGTCGATCGATAGAGCTGCTGCACTTTCGGGGCGGATGTGGCGCGTCATTGCTCCCCGATTGCGTCGGCATCGACGGGCGCTGGCCAATCTTGCGATCGCGTTTCCTGAAAAGACCCAGCCAGAGCGTGAGGCGATCGCTCGGGCGATGTGGGAAAATCTCGGCCGGGTCATGGCCGAGACGATGCTGATCGATCGCCTCATCCTGCAACCCGAGCGGATCGAGATCGCCAACCCTGAAATATTCGCGCGCTACAAGGGCAAAGTCGGCCCGGTCATCGGCGCATCGCTCCACATGGGCAATTGGGAGCTGGCCATCTGGCCGTTGGTTATCGCGGGGGCCAAGCCCGCAGCCGTCTATCGCACCGTCAAGAACCCCTATGTCGATCGCTACCTGCGCCACCAGCGTCGCGATCTCTATCCAGGCGGCCTCCTTGGCAAAGGGAAAGTCGACGGCAACCGCGAAGAAGGCCAGAAAACCGCGCGCCTCATCATGGATTACGTGCGTAACGGCGGTCGCCTCGGCGTCGTCTGCGACCTCTACGACAAGA
>JANOKV010000369.1:0-2914 GCA_031419415.1 Hyphomicrobiales bacterium
CCTCCATCGAAAGAGATGACGGCGCCTCATACAGTCGAGGCCAGTCGATCCGTCTGGTCCTGCCGGAGACCAAATCATGCACCGTTATCGCTCCCATACCTGCGGCGCGCTGCGCAAGGCTGATGCCGGCCAGACCGTGCGCATCTCGGGCTGGGTGCATCGGGTGCGCGACCACGGCGGCCTGCTGTTCATCGACGTGCGGGACCACTACGGCATCACCCAGGTAGTCGCCGACCCCGACAGCCCGGCGTTTCGCACGGCCGAACGCGTGCGCTCGGAGTGGGTGATCCGGGTCGACGGCCGCGTGCGCGACCGACCCGACGGCACGGTGAACGCCGATTTGCCGACGGGCGACGTGGAGCTGTTCGCCGCCGAGATCGAGGTTCTGTCGGAGGCCAAGGAGCTGCCGTTGCCGGTGTTCGGTGAGCCCGACTACCCCGAAGATATCCGGCTGACCTATCGGTTCCTCGATCTGCGGCGCGAGACGCTGCACGCCATCATCATGCAGCGGCTGGCGATCACGCGGGCGATCCGCAACCGCATGCACGACGCGGGCTTCAACGAGTTCCCCACGCCCATCCTGACCGCGTCATCGCCGGAAGGTGCGCGTGATTTCCTGGTGCCCTCGCGCGTGCATCCGGGCAAGTTCTACGCGCTGCCGCAAGCGCCGCAGCAGTACAAGCAATTGCTGATGATCTCGGGTTTCGACCGCTATTTCCAGATCGCGCCGTGCTTTCGCGACGAAGACCCGCGCGCCGACCGCCTGCCCGGCGAGTTCTACCAGCTCGACGTCGAGATGAGCTTCGTCGAACAGGACGACGTGTTCTCGACGATGGAGCCGATCGTGACAGGCGTATTCCAGGAGTTCGCCAATGGCCTGGCCGTTGATACGAACTGGCCGCGCATTCCCTACGATACGGCGATCCAAAAGTACGGCTCCGACAAACCCGATCTGCGCAATCCCATCGAGATGGCCGATGTGACGGAGCACTTTCGCGGCTCCGGCTTCAAAGTGTTCGCCGGCATGATAGAGAAAGACCCGAAGGTGCGGGTGTGGGCCATCCCAGCCAAGGGCGGCGGTTCGCGCGCGTTCTGCGATCGCATGAATTCCTGGGCGCAGAAAGAGGGCCAGCCGGGGCTGGGGTATATTTTCTGGCGTGATGCAACACTCAATGCCCAAGAGCGAACAAGTCCGAACCACCCCGTTAACAAGCTAGCGCGTGTTCAACGAACTCACAGCATCAATAAGGCTGAGGCGGAACGGATTAATCCACTTTCGCCTCGCTTGGGTCTGGATCTTGAGGTCATCGAGCAGTCATTCGCTCATCAATGGCCGGAGTTCGACTTGGAGACGGGCGAGCAGTTCGCCCGCGAAACTCCAGAGACCTACTTTGAAGCGGCCGGGCCTATCGCAAAGAACATTGGTGAGGCTCGTGCTGAAGCCATTCGACAGCATCTAAGACTGAAATCTGGCGACGCCTGTTTCTTCACCGCCGGCGACCCCGCCAAGTTCTCCAAGTTCGCCGGCCTCGCGCGCGACGAAATCGGGCGCGAGCTGAAATTGATCGACGAGAAGCGTTTCGCCTTCGCCTGGATCGTCGACTTCCCGTTCTACGAATGGAGCGAGGAGGACAAGAAGATCGACTTCTCGCACAACCCGTTCTCGATGCCCAACGGCGGCCGCGAGGCGCTTGAAGCTGCCGAAGCGCAAGGCCGTGACGCGATCCTGGCGCTGAAAGCCAACCAGTACGACATGGTCTGCAACGGCTACGAGATCGCCTCGGGCTCGATCCGCAACCACTTGCCCGAAACGATGGTCAAAGCCTTCGAGATCACGGGGCTGACGCGCGCCGACGTGGAGGCGCGCTTCGGCGGCCTCTACCGCGCCTTCCAATACGGCGCGCCACCGCATGGCGGCATGGCGGCCGGCATCGAGCGCATGGTCATGCTGCTCACGGGCTGCAAAGCCGTGCGCGACGTGGCCCTCTTCCCCATGAACCAACAAGCCGCCGACCTCCTCATGGGCGCACCGAACGAGGCGTCCACCAAGCAACTGCGCGAACTGCACATTCGGTTGAATGTGGTGGAGAAGAAGTGAGCCTATGACGCCCGTCGTCCATTGGCATTGAGTGAGGAACGCACTTGCCAACGGTCTTGAGAATCGGCCCTTACCGGGTGTTCTTTTTTTCGGCGGATGGTGGTGAACCGATGCACGTCCATATCGAGCGCGAAGACCGAATCGCGAAGTTTTGGCTCGATCCGGTCCGATTAGTGGTCAGTGGGGGATTGAACAGATCTGAATTGCGTGACATCGAGCAGATCGTGCGCGACAATCGCGACCAGCTCATGAGGGCTTGGAATGACTATTTCAGTGACTGATCTCATCATCCCCGAGGCTGTATTTGCAGAGGTCGAGGTCGATGCGCTGGTCGTCGAACTCAGTGATGGTCGAAGCATTAGGGCACCCTTGACTTGGTATCCGAGATTGCTGCACGCGAGCGATGCTGAAAGGCGACATTTCCGTCTCATCGGTCGAGGGCGCGGCATTCATTGGCCGGATATCGAGGAAGACATCAGCGTAGAATCCATCGTGCTCGGAAAGCCGTCGATGGAAAGCGCCAGCTCCCTGAAAAAATGGCTCGAGAGCCGCGGAATCGACACCTGATACCGCAGGGGTCCTGGTGCACGGGCACGAAAGGGCTACACTCACCCACCAACCGCAGGCACGTCGCACACGGGCTCGGCCGCCACCCGATGTGATGACAAATCCAGGATCGTCGGCTGCGTGCCCGACAAGGGATTGTCTGCATCCCAGGCGACTTTGACGTGTTCGAAGCGGGCTGAGAGCGCATCGTAAATCATCAGCCGGCCGGCAAGCGTGTCGCCGATGCCGAGAATTTCCTTCAAAACTTCC
>JANOKV010000370.1:0-3517 GCA_031419415.1 Hyphomicrobiales bacterium
CGCCAAATCCTTGATTTCGACCGTCGCGTCGGGAAGCTTGGCCTTGATCAAATTCTCGATGTCTTTGGCGTCCATGGGCATCGGTGTGGTATCCCTGGTGGGCGCAGAAGGACTCGAACCTTCGACCCGCTGATTAAGAGTCAGCTGCTCTACCAACTGAGCTATGCGCCCTGCCGCGATAAGCGGACGGGTCTGACCCCGCACGGGCTGCGATATACGAAAGGGCATACCCTGTCCAGCCGAACTATCTCGTGCGAACGGGGCGAAAAGTCGAGAATCTCTATCGGTGTCGGAATGTGCTGGCGATGTCGGGTCGAGCGAGACTCGGGCGTGCCGCGCGGCGGCTCACCGACGACGGCCGCTTCCGTCGGCGTCGGATTGGGTGTGCGCCAGAAACGCGGTGAGCCAGAAACTCCTTGAATCTGGACGCCCGGACCGGCACCCTAGATTTCGGCTCATCCATGACAGTCGGGGAATATTAGGAATGACACCGCTCAATTACGACGACCTCAGAAAGCTCGCCAAGCGCCGGCTGCCGAAAATCGCCTTCGACTTCATCGAGGGCGGCCTCGACGACGAGGTAGGTCTGGATCGGAACCGCTGGGGTTTCGAGCGTCATCGTATCGTGCCCAAGTACATGGTCGACGTCTCCAAGCGCGAGCAGAAGACGGAGCTGTTTGGCCGCACCTATTCGAGCCCCTTCGGCATTGCGCCCACGGGTGGCGCGGCTCTCTTCCGACCTGGCGCCGACCTGATGCTGGCGGCTGCGGCGCGCAAGGCCAACGTGCCGTTCATCATGTCGGGCGCATCGACGGCTTCGATCGAGGATCTGGCCCGAGTAGCGCCCGATCACGGCTGGTATCAGATGTATACCGCCAAGGACAAAACCATCTCCTACGACATGATCCGGCGCGCCAAGGATGCCGGCCTGTCGACCCTGGTCATCACCGTGGACGTGCCGGTGAGTTCGAACCGCGAGCGCAACAAGCGCAATGGTTTTGCGCGCCCCTTGAAGCTGCCCTTGAAGACGAAGATCGAGGCGCTGCTGCATCCGGGCTGGATGTATAATTATTACAAGGATATCGGCGGCACGCCGATGTTGTCGAACTGGGCGCCCTATGCGGGCCCCGGCGCGGAAAAAGATGCCGAAAAGGTCGCCGCCTTCCAGACGACGCAGACCAACCCGCCGCTCGACTGGTCCGACATCGAGAAGTTCCGCGAGCTGTGGCCGCGCAAAATGGTGCTGAAAGGCGTCATGCATCCCAAAGACGCCGAGCGCGCCCACAGAGCGGGCATCGACGGCTTGATGGTCTCCAATCATGGCGCCCGCCAGCTCGACCGCGCTCCGTCGCCTGTGGAAGTGCTGCCGGCGATCCGCGATGCGGTCGGCGACAAGATGACGTTGTTGCTCGACAGCGGCGTCCGGCGCGGCTCCGATGTCGTCACCGCCATGTGCCTGGGCGCAAAATTCTGCTTCATGGGTCGCATGACGCTCTATGGCGTCGCAGCCGGTGGCGAGCCGATGGCCGTCCGGGCGCTGGACATCATGCGCAACGAGGTCGATCTCGTCATGGGCAACATGGGTGCGCCCACGATCTCGAGCCTGGGTCCCGACTTCCTGATGTGGGACGACGAAGCGGATCTGCGCCGCAATACGCGGCCCTGATCGAACCCGGCATCGATAGCCGGGTTCGCCCCTCGAAACCCTGCCAGCACGGATTCTCCCTGCCGTGCATTGACCGGTGGAAACGCGTTGCGGTTCCGCTGGATAGGCCACGCGCTCGGTTCCGCCCGAGGCGGGCGAACGCGGTGTGGCTCTGCTGCCGTCTGCGGCGGCGCACACCCTTGCCAAGGCCGGCGCACCCGTGCGACGTGAGCCCAACTGAATGACCTTCGGATTCGCAGGGTCGGTTGGCTTTTTTTGGCGTCGTCACCACCCCCGAGATGGAGCGGAACACACGCCATGGCCAGCTCACGCGACCTCTTTGGAAATCTCGCTGCAGATATGACCGACAAATCCGCCAAGCGTGCGAAATCGATCGATTCATCCGAGAGTTACACGGCTGCCGATATCGAGGTCCTGGAAGGCCTCGAGCCGGTGCGGCGTCGCCCCGGCATGTATATCGGCGGCACCGACGAAAAGGCGCTGCATCACCTCTTCGCCGAGGTCATCGACAACGCCATGGACGAGGCGGTCGCGGGCCATGCCACGTGGATCGAAGTGCGTTACGAGGCGGGCGGATTTTTGTCTGTCGCCGACAACGGGCGCGGCATTCCCGTGGACCCGCATCCCAAGTACAAGAACAAGTCGGCGCTCGAAGTCATCATGTGCACGCTGCACTCGGGCGGCAAGTTCGACGGCAAGGTCTACAACACCAGCGGCGGCCTGCACGGCGTCGGCATTTCCGTGGTCAACGCGCTGTCGGAGACCTGCGAAGTCGAAGTCGCGCGCGGCCAGCAGCTTTATCGCATGGTGTTCAGCCGGGGCGAACCGCAGACCAAGCTGGAAAAGCTCGGCTCCATCATGAACCGGCGCGGCACGCGCGTGCGCTTCCGGCCCGACGAGAAAATTTTCGGCAAGGGCGCAGCGTTCAAGCCCTCCCGTCTCATGAGCATGGCGCGCTCGAAAGCCTACCTCTTCGGTGGCGTCGAGATTCGCTGGTTCTGCGCGCCGGAACTGATCACCGACGACACGCCGGCCGAAGCGGTCTTCCACTTCCCCGGCGGCCTGAAAGATTACCTGACGGCTTCCATCGACGGCCAGACGCGCGTCTCCAAGGAGCTGTTTGCGGGTCGCGTCGACAAGCCCGGCGGACATGGTTCCGTCGAGTGGGCCGTCTGCTGGATTGGCGACGAAGACGGCTTCGTGCGCTCCTACTGCAACACCATTCCCACGGCGGAAGGCGGCACGCACGAGCAGGGTTTCCGCTTCGGGTTGACCAAGGCGTTGCGCGCCTATGGCGAGCGCGTCAACAACAAGAAAACCGCGTTGATCACCGCTGAAGACGTGATGGGCACGGCCGCCGCCATGCTGGCGATCTTCATTCGCGAGCCCGAGTTCCAGGGCCAGACCAAGGACAAGCTCGCAACGCAAGAGGCGACCCGCATCGTCGAAACCACGATCCGCGATGCGTTCGATCACTGGTTGGCTGATAGCCCGCAGCAGGCGACGCGCCTTCTCGAGTGGGTGATTGAACAATCGGAAGACCGCCTGAAGCGCAAGAAAGAAAAGGAAGTCTCGCGTCAGTCGGCAACGCGCAAGCTGCGGCTTCCCGGCAAGCTGTGGGATTGCTCGAGCACGAGCGGCGACACGGAAATCTTCCTCGTCGAGGGCGACTCGGCCGGTGGTTCGGCCAAGCAGGCGCGCGATCCCAAGACGCAGGCGATCCTGCCGCTCAAGGGCAAGATCCTGAACGTCGCCAGCGCCACCTCGACGAAGCTGTCGCAGAACCAGCTGTTATCGGATCTGGTGACGGCGCTGGGCGTCGGCACGGGCTCCAAATATCGCGACGAGGAT
>JANOKV010000371.1:0-1980 GCA_031419415.1 Hyphomicrobiales bacterium
GCGGGTGATGGCCGAGACACTGGTGACCTACGCCAAGACACCCGAGCAGCGCGATCACCTGATCGGGGAAATTCAAGTCGAACTCGAGCGCCTCAATCGCCTGATAACCGAAGTGTCGGAAGCTTCGCGCCTCGAGGCCGATATCGAACGACAGATGAACACGCTGTTCGATCTGGCTACCGTCTTGCGGGACGTGGTCGACGTCCTGTCGGACCTCCACGCGCCGCGCGAGCGAACGATTGCGCTGGACATCGAGACGAGGCTCGGCGGGTCCAGCGCCCTGATGATTTTGGGGCATCCGGGCCGCGTGGCGCGGGTGGTCACGAACGTGCTCGACAATGCCCTGTCGTTTTCACCGGCAGGTGGTCGGGTGCGGCTCGCGGCGCGCCTGGTCGGCACGGAAGTCGAATTCACCGTCGAAGACGAGGGACCCGGCATCCCGGAGAACAAACTCGACGACATCTTCACGCGCTTTTATTCCGACCGGCCTGACAGCGATCAGATTACGGGAAAGAACTCAGGACTTGGCCTCAGTATTTCTCGCCTGATCGTCAATGGCCACGGGGGGCGTATTTGGGCCGAAAACCGGCACCGGAGCGGGGGCGAGGTCATCGGCGCGCGGTTCGTCGTTCGGCTTCCGGCGAGAGGATCGATGGGTGTTGGACGGCGCATCTAGCCTCATACACGCCACCTGCATCGCGGTCGGCGATCGCGCGGCGCTGATTGTCGGGCCTTCGGGCGCCGGCAAATCGGATCTCGCCTTGCGCGCCATCTCCACCCCCGTCCGGGACGGGGACTGCACGATCTGCGCGATGCTCGTCAGCGACGACCAGGTTCTTGTGGAGCGCGTGGAGGGCCGCCTGCGGGCTCGGCCCCCGCCCAACATCGCCGGACGCATCGAAATTCGAGGGATCGGCATCGTGCCTGTTGCGCACCTGCCCCTGTCGCACATATGTCTTGCTGTCGAGATCGGTCCCGATCTTGAGATTGCCAGGTTGCCGGAGGCCGATGCGATGTTGGCGGTTTTGGGTGTGGGGGTGCCCCTCATCCGGTTGCGGCCCTTCGAAGCGTCTGCGGCGATGAAGTTGGTCTTGACCCTGGTGCGGCAGGGTGGGGGCGACGCAGGAGCCGGCGCAGTTGGCTCGACATAATCGACAAGGATGCGATCCCTCGTGAGTGCGACAAACCCTGGGTCCAAATGCTAGCGTGCCGCACTGATTCGACGGGATCGGGGATCTCTGCGTCTCCCCGCGCGCCGTGCGCTCGTCCGGTGGGCGACAGTCCGGAGAGCGACGGTCGAGCCGCCGCAGACGGTCCACAAACACCGCGAAACGCGGAGGCGAAGCGCCGATGATCGGTATTGTCATCATAACGCATGGCCGCTTGGCCGTGGAGTTTCAGTCCGCGCTCGAGCATGTCGTGGGGTCACAAACCCAGATCGCGACGCTCTCGATCGGTCCGGAAGACGACATGGAGGCGCGGCGGCGCGAGCTGATCGATGCTGTGCGCCTTTCCGATTCCGGCACCGGGGTCGTCATTCTGACCGACATGTTCGGCGGGACGCCATCGAATCTGGCCATCTCGGTCATGGCGGACACGGGAGCGGAGGTCATCGCGGGCGTCAATCTGCCCATGCTCGTTCGTTTGGCCAGTGTGCGGCGCGACAAGACGCTGGCTCAAGCCGTCGATCTGGCCAAGGATGCGGGACGCAAGTACATTAGTGTCGCCAGCCAAGTGCTCGCTGGCGAGTCCTGACCCGGCGTCCTGCCGAGGCGATCGGCCGGAGGAACTATCTTGAGCGAAATGCCGCGCGTCGAGGTCGAGATCCGCAACCGCAAGGGACTGCATGCCAGGGCATCGGCGAAATTCGTCAAGTGTGCTGAAAGTTTCCAAGCGACCGTCAGGGTCATGCGGGACGGCCATACGGTCGGCGGCACGTCGATCATGGGGCTGATGATGTTGGCCGCAGGCCCCGGGACG
>JANOKV010000372.1:0-2341 GCA_031419415.1 Hyphomicrobiales bacterium
TGGTATTTCTCGTTCGTCGGCGGCGCCATGCTGCTCGCCTACGCGATTTACCGCGTCGATCCGGTGTTCATCATGGGCCAAGCGATGGGACTGCTGATCTACGCCCGCAACATCCACATGATCTGGACGGCGAAGAAATCAGACATCCCGACCACCATCCCCGACGGCAAATCCGGCGTCGTGTGATCGAGCAGCGCCTGGCTTCAGAGTTTGAACCCCCCCGCAGCGGCGCGGTCGAGGCTCCCTTGCCCCCACGCGGTCCCGGCTCTCGCTTTCGCTCGGCGGGGAAACGGTAGTGGGGACGCCATCCCGCTTCTCCGCTTCCCCATCGTCGCACGCCCCGCGCGGTGTCCAGAAACCTTACGCGGGCACCCGCACGATCTGGGCGGTGATGAGGCTTTCGATCTCCGCGTTGGCAAGCCCGAGGCCCGCCAGCACTGCGCGCGAATGCTCGCCGATCCCCGGCATGGGCCGCTCGTTGGGGGCTTGCCCCGGCATATGCGGCAGGCGCGCGCTGCGGCCATCGCGCAGCGTATAGGCCGGCGCCATATCGATCGCCTTGACGTGGGCGTCGTCCAGCCATTCGCCGTAGGTCTGGATGGCGCTGCCCAGTGCGCCCTCGCGCTCGAACGCGGCCACCCACACAGCCGTCGGACGTTTCGCCAGCTCCGCGTCGAGGATGGCCCGCAACGCCGCGACGTTGGCCTTGCGCCCCGCCACCGTCGCAAACCGTAGATCGGCCACCATCTCCGGCCGCTCGATGGCGCGAAAAATGCCGTGCGCCTGGGGCTCGTTGACCGCCGTCAGCGCCAGGAAGCCATCTTGCGTGCGATAATTTCCCGCTGGCGGATTGGGCACTCCCTGCGCCCCTCCGACGTAATCCCACTCGAGGATGCTGGGCGCCTGCACGTGGGCCGCCGCCTGCATCAGCGAAATATCGAGATGGCGCGCCCCGCTGCCCTTTTGCTTGCCCCACAACGCCATGCTGGCCGCCTGGAACGCGTAGAGCCCCGTCAGTGCGTCGATCAGCGTGGCGTCCATCTTGACAGGCGAGCCGTCGCGTCCCCGCATCACCGACATGAGCCCCGATTTCGCCTGCGCCAGCGCATCGACCAGTGGTTTTTCGCGATCCGGACCCCGCTGTCCGAACCCCGATACCGACACGTAGACGATATCGGGTTGGCGCGCTTCGACCTGCGCGAACCCCAACCCCAAGCGCTCCATCACGCCGGGCCGCGCGCTTTGAATAGCGACATCGCACCCTTGCGCCAACCGCAGCGCAATCTCGCGCCCTTCGGGCTTGCGCAGATCGAGCGCCAGGCTCTCCTTGCCGCGATTGTAGAGAATCGCCTGCGCCGACGTTCCCGCCACGCGCGAGCCCAGCGGTCGCATCCAATCACCCTCCGGCGGCTCGATCTTGATGACGCGGGCGCCGAACTCCGCGAAATGCCCGCCGCACGACGGCCCCGCAATACCCTGGCTCATATCGAGCACGGTGAGCCCGCGAAGGGGGGCGTCGCCAGCATTTTGCATTCAATCCTCCGGTGTCGGGCGTCAATCCCGGTCGCGGCCCAAGGCGGCGCCCGATCGATCCCGGTTGCAATTGGCCTGCAGCGTCGGCGATTGTTCTCCAACCGGCAGCATAAGCGAGGAACGGGATGACTGACCAGACGACGTTCGATCTGACGCGACGCGACACTTATCGGTCGTTCACCCCGGTCACGATCCGTTTTTCCGACACCGACATGCTGGGCCACATCAACAACGTGGCGACGGCCGCTTATTTCGAGGCGGCGCGGTGCGAGCTCTTCTATACGCTGATGCGCGAAGGCGGCGTCACGCAACGCGGCAGTGGAAACGAACGCATCGATTTCGTTCTCGCGCGCGTCGCGATCGACTTCAAGCGCGAGTTCTTCTACCCCGGCACGGTCGACGTCGGCGCCCGCTTCACTCGCGTCGGCAATCGCTCGGTGACCTCCGGTTATGGCCTATTCATCGGCGACACCTGCCACGCCACGGCCGAAGCCGTGAACGTCTTCTTCGACCTCGACACCCGCAAACCCGTCCCCCCACCCGGGCCCGTGCGCCAGTTGCTCGAAAGTGCAGTGGCGCACTGAACGCGCGCGGTCGAACTCGACGCCGGCACGTCGTCATTCCCACCTTCGACCGCCACCCCACACTCAACGTCATTCCTGCCCCCTCCACTTCGTCATCCCCGCGAAGGCGCATAGGCGCTAAAATAGCAGTTGACCTCCGGACTCGGTTTGTGATTCCAGCATGTTATGAAAAACGAATCACTGCTCGGTCGCGACTGGCACTTTGTCGTTGACCGCCTCGGCGG
>JANOKV010000373.1:0-6950 GCA_031419415.1 Hyphomicrobiales bacterium
GGAGACCATGCGATGAACACCGAGCACGAGAAGCTCGTCGGCGAAATCAAGCAGTCGCTGGCGCTGCTGAGGAGGTCTCTTTGACTGGGAAACCGCCGAAGGCCGCCTCGCTGACCTGAACAATCAGAGCGAAGATCCGTCCCTGTGGAGCAATCCGCAGCGGGCGCAAAAAGTCATGCGCCAGCGCCAACAGCTCGAGCGCGCCATGGCGGGGTATCGATCCCTCGAGCGTGACCTCGACGACAGCTTGACCCTGCTCGAGCTCGCCGAGGTCGAAGACGATGCGGCCACCCTGGCGGAGGCCGAAGCCGGCCTGCACCGGCTGGTCGGCGAAGCCAAGCGCCGCGAGGTGGAGGCGCTGCTTTCCGGCGAGGCCGACGGCAATGACGCCTACCTCGAAGTCCACGCCGGAGCGGGCGGTACGGAAAGCCAGGATTGGGCGGAAAAACTGTTGCGCATGTATACGCGCTGGGCGGAAGCGCGCGGCTTCAAGGTTTCGATCACGGACATGGCGCCCGGCGACGAGGCTGGCATCAAGGGCGCGACGATCGAGATCAAGGGTGAGAATGTCTACGGCTGGTTGAAAACTGAGGCCGGTGTGCATCGTCTCGTGCGCATCTCGCCGTTCGATTCCAATGCCCGGCGACACACATCGTTTTCGAGCGTGACGGTCTATCCGGTGATCGACGACACGATCGACATCGATCTGAATATGGCCGACTGCGAATTCTCCTACACGCGTTCGCAAGGCGCGGGCGGCCAGTCAGTCAACCGCACGGAGTCGGCGGTGCGGCTGGTGCACAAGCCGAGCAACATCATCATCTTCTCCCAGGAGCAACGCTCCCAGCATCAGAACAAAGACATCGCCATTAAACGATTGAAGGCGCGGCTCTACGACATGGAGCTGAAGCGGCGTGAGGAAAAAGCACTCGCCGAGCAAGCTTTGAAGACCGATATCGGCTGGGGCCACCAGATCCGATCCTACGTGCTGCAACCTTATCAGATGGTGAAAGACTTGCGCACGGGCGTGCAGACGTCCGACACCTCAGGTGTGCTCGATGGGGATATCGACGGGTTCATCGAAGCCGCACTGGCGCAGCGCATCAAGGGTGATGGCCCCGCGCGGGTCGAGGATATCGATTAAGGCTGCTTTCCGCTCGATGTGGATCGCAAATGGCTGCGACACGCCGGGGTCATCGAGCGTCACAGCCAACCCGATAGCTCGCGACGCACAACGGCTTCAATGACGGCGATACCTTCTGCCGATGCATTGAGCGCGGGGAGGTAGGCGAAGTCGACGCCGCCTGCCGCCATGAAGAAATCGCGGTTTTCCACGTCGAGCTCTTCGATCGTCTCGAGGCAATCGGCGGAAAAGCCGGGGGCCACGATGGCGAGGCGGCGCACACCCGATCGGGCAAGGCTCTGCACGGTCTCATCCGTGTAGGGCTTCAGCCAGGGATCGTTGCCGAAGCGGGATTGAAACGACGTCACCCAGCGGGCTTCGGGAATTTGCAGTCGGTCCCGCACAAGCCGTGACGTCTTCATGCACTGGCAATAATAGGGATCGCCCTGCTCGAGATACTTCTGCGGCATGCCGTGAAAACTCGCCATTATGATTTCGGGCTCGAAGGCGAGGACGGCGAGGCTCTTTTGCATCGAGGTGGCAAGGGCGCCGATATAGGCGGGGTCGTCGAAGTAGGGGGGCGCGACGCGAACGGCCGGTTGCCAACGTAAATCCATCAGCGCGCGAAACGCGTGATCGCAAGCAGTGGCGGTGGTCGCGGCCGCATACTGAGGATAGAGCGGCACGATCAAAATGCGATCACATCCGGCGGCCTGCAGCGCGGCGATGCGCGAGGCCGTGGTCGGGTTGGCATAGCGCATCGCCCAGTCGACGACGACGCGAGGGTGGGAGAGTGCGGCCACGAGATGTTCGGCCTGATCGCGTGTGATCGTCTTGAGCGGGCCTTCGTTGCGCTCCTTGTTCCATATCGAGTCGTAGTCACGCCCCTTGGGGCCGGGGCGCACCGTCAGAATAATCAGATTGAGGATCGGCCACCATTTCCAGCGCGGCTCTTCGATGACACGGGCGTCGGACAGGAATTCTTTCAGATACCGCCGCATGGACCAGTAGTCGGTGGCGTCCGGCGTGCCCAGGTTGAGGAGCAGCACGCCGATGCGGCCCTGCTGAACGGCGGGATGGCCGGAGGGGCGATGGTCGCGTCCGGTGGCTTGAGTGCTGTCGAGCTGCATGCTCAGGTCATCCAATCGTTGCTGTCAATCGAGCGTCCGCAACAGTTCGGCAAACAACCGGCAACGAGGCACCACAGACGATATCAGCATATGCTCTTCGAACGTGTGCGCACCGGCGCCATCGACGCCCAATCCATCCAGTGTGGCCGTTCCCAACGCGCCTGTGAAATTGCCGTCGCTGCCACCGCCGAACGAGCCGTGTTTCAGTTCGAAGCCTATTTTTTCAGCCAAACCGTGGGCTTTCTCGAACAACGACATGGTGGCGCGATGCGTCTCCCAGAGCGGTCGAACGGGGCCACGCTCGACGATGACGCGGATGCCATCGTGCTCTGCCTCGAGCGCGCGCATGCGCTGGCCGATTTCGTCGTAGATGGCCTGGGTTGGGGCCACGCTCAAGACTTGCGCCCGGCATTCGATCGGCATGACGTTGACGAAGGTGCCCCCTTCGATCGTGCCGACGCTGAATGTCATGCCCCGCTCGAAATCCGACATATCCTCGATGCGTTCGATGAGGCGAGCCATGGCGCGAATGGCGCTGCGGCCCTGGCGATTGTTGGCGCCAGCGTGCGCCGGTCGACCGGTGACATGCACCCAAAAGCGCTGGAAAGCGAAGCGGCCCGTCACCACAACGCCATTCTTGCAGGGCTCCGTTACGAGCACGTACTTGTGCCGCTGCGCCTCCATCTCGATCGCGTCACGCGAGGACGGACTGCCGACTTCCTCGTCGGGAACGAACATGAACGTGACGGGAAGATGCGGGGCCACACCCGCGCGCTGGAGCACGCCCAGGGCATGGATGGCGATGCGCACGCCACCTTTCATGTCGTAGATGCCCGGTCCGAAATACCGGTCGCCGTCGCGACGGAGAGGCAGTCGCCCCCCCAGCGTTCCGCCTAGGTGCACGGTGTCGAGATGCGACAAGATCAGGATGCCGCGCTCCGAGGACGGTGCAGCGCCAGGAAGGCGGGCCGTCACGATGTCGGCGAAACCGTCGCGCCCCGGAGTTCTCTCGATCCGCCCACCGAGCATCGATAGGTCCGCTGCGGCGAGATCCATCAACCGATTGACGGCGACCGGGTCCGTGGTGGGGCTTTCGATGGCCACCCACGGAAGCAGTCCGTCCAAAATCTCGTCGACGTTGAAGTGATCGATCGACAGCAAGGGGTCCGTCTCCGGATCTGCGGCGCCAGCACCTTTGACCGTGTCGCACGTGGCCTATAGCCTGTGCAACAGAATCGCAAGGCGTTCTGGTTGGCAGTGTTACCCGGCTGTAAAAGTCCGATCCCAGTCAGGCCGCTCCATGCGCGGCCGATGTGAGTTCAGGTGTCTTTGGCCGACGCCAAACGGCAACATTGCGACCGAACTTGGGCACGCGTCGCAGTCGGGAAAAGTGGTGTGGCGTCTTTGTCTCAGGTTTTGAATTTCACGTTGGCGCATCGGTCGAGCCACATTCAACCGGCGGGTTCATCCGCGCCCCACAGGTCGTTTCCCCGTGCATGATCTTCACAAAACACACCGTGCAAGCGCCCTAGAGCGGTTGCGGGATGTGGCCCCGATGGGCGTCGGTATCGCCCTTGGCGCTGTTCTCGTCGCGCCGCGCGCGGCCGCCGGATCGTTGGTGATCCTCGCGGCAGTGTTTGGCCTGCCTCTGCTGGCCGAGCGCTGGCGGGACAGGCTTTGGCCACTGCCGGCCGTCATGCTCGCCCTGGCTGCGTTTGGTGGCTACATCGCCATCAACGCCCTGTGGTCGGTCAATCGGGGGGAGGCTTACGGCAAGGTCTTGTTCGTCTTCGTCGCCGCGGCCCTGGTCTGGTTGGCGATCGCGGGGATCGCGCAGCTTGCGCGCGCGCAGCTCGAACGGCTAGCCAAGGTGGCAATGGTCGCCATTGCGCTCGGCGCGGTCTATCTCTTCATCGAGGTCTTCAGCAATCAGGCGATCAAGCGCGTGGTTATGGGGCTGGCGCCCTTCATTCAGCTCGAGTCGACCAAGCACGTACGCGTCGTCGATGGCCGCGTGGCCGCGATTGGTGAATACGTTCTCAATCGCAATATGGCGGTCCTCGTGCTGCTCTTGGTGCCGGCGCTGCTGTTGATACAGTCCCTTTTGTCGACTATCGGTGCGCGCGTTGCGGCGGCGGTCCTGCTCGCCATCACGACGATGGCGCTGTTCAAGTCCGAGCATGAAACGTCCATGCTGGCGCTGATCTTCGCGGGGGGCACATTCGCGGGGATGTCGCTTGCGCCAACCGCAATGCGTCGCTTGGTTTATGCGGGATGGATCATCGCGACGCTGCTCGTCGTTCCCATTGCGGCGGTCAGTTATGCGGCGGGCCTGCATCAAGCCCAGTGGATTCCTCAGACGGGGCGCAACCGCATCATTTTGTGGGGCTACACGGCGAAAGAAGTGCGTGCGGCGCCGATTCTGGGGACGGGCGTGGCGTCGACCAAGGAGCTGGATAGCCGGGCGGAAGCCACCGCGATCCAACCTGCCGACCATACCTATCCGCTGCGGACGGGGCGGCATTCGCACAATATTTTCATGCAAACTTGGTACGAGCTGGGTGCTGTGGGCGCGTTTTTGTTGCTTGGGATCGGGTTGGCTGCGCTTTCCGTGCTCACGCGGTTGCCGCGCGCGCACGAGCCTTACGCGCTGGCCAGCTTCGTGTCGGCGGTCATCATCGGGTGTTTCAGTTGGGGGATGTGGCAGACGTGGTTCATCGCCGCCTACGCCCTCTGGGCCGTTCTGCTCGCGCTGGCCGTGGCACTCGCTGATCGGCGGCGCGACGCGGTGGCCATCTGAGTCGCTACCGGCGCATGCGGCGGTCCAGACCAACGGTTCAACCGATGTCGCTTTTCACTTTGTTCTTGCGGCGCGGCGGCGTCTTGGTCGGGGCATCCGCCAAGTCCCAGTAGGCGATGATCTCGGCCGCGAAGGCCTGGGGATCGGCCGCAAAGAGACGGGCGATCGAGGGTAGCGTGCGCACCTCAATTGCGGCTTGCGCACGCCGGCATGCCGCTTCGATCTGCTCGACGTCGGCTGCGGCCAGACCGGCAGTCGCGGCGCCTCGTGCGGCATGAACGATCATCGCCAGATCGTGATGCTCCCCCAGAGATTGCGCCAGGTTCTTCGATGTGGTGACGCGAACGCGGAGCATTTCGGGCCACCCCGGCTCCAGCAATTGCATCTGGCGCCAATGGATCTGCACGACTTTGCGCAAATCGTGCATGGCATCGTCCGTTGCATCGCCCTGCACAGCAGCGAGCGCGCGTTGCCCTGCCCGATGGGTCGCAGCCAGGCCATCGGACAGGGTCTTGCGGGACGATCCCGTCAGGTCCAAGTGGCCAAGGTGCGTATCGGCTGCGTGCAAAGCTTTGCTCACCTCGGTCAGCCGAACCGGCGTTCGCTTGCGACCACTCGGATTGGGCGCTTCGTCCAGTTGCACCAGGAATCTGTCGAGCGCGGCCGCCGCATCAGGTGTAGCGATCTGGCGCAACGCGGCAACGGATTGGGGAAGCACATCGCGCTCCCGCAAGGCGCTCAGCTGCCGGCCGATATCACGCAATTCGTCGTTGGCGCGCCGCCAGTCTTTCTTGGCCAGACCGAAACGCACGAGCCGCAACACGGCCCGCAATCGCTTCAGGCTCTTGCGGGTTTCATGCACCCAGGCGGCCGCAGCAGCGCCCCGCGATGGTGCGACCCGGTTGCGCCCGATCTGGCCGCGCGACAGCCGACGCACGGCGGCGTCGAGCGGTTCGGACGGCTTCAAGCGATAGCTCATGGGCGGTTCCGGCGATCTCCAGGAGCTGCAAACATGCCACACTTCTATGATCAGACAGTCACAATGACAAGAAACCGCCGTTATGACCCGTCACCAGACAACCAAAAGTGATTGCGATGTCACCACAGGTGGCGGCTTGATGAAGGGCTGAGCACCTCGATTCGACCCGTCGCCATCGATCGAGTCGTCGCATTCGAGACCCGAAATCGAGCATCCGAAAGTTCCCATGACAGCACCGATCCGCATGTCGAGCGCGCCGCAGTTCGTGCACCTGAAGGTGCACTCGGCTTATTCGCTGCTCGAAGGCGCCCTGCCGATCGCCAAGCTCGCCAAACTCGCCACGGCCTTCGGGATGCCGGCGCTGGGGCTCACCGATACGAACAACATGTTCGGCGCGCTGGAGTTCTCCGACAAGCTCGCCAAGGACGGCATTCAGCCGATTGCGGGCGTCTGCCTCGATGTCGATTTCGGGGATAGTACGGCTGCGCGTGGCGTGGGCCGCTCGATGGGTCCCGTGGCGATGCGGCCAGCGGGACGCATGGCGGTCTTCGCCATGAATGATGCCGGCTATGCCAATTTGATGAAGCTCGCCAGCGCCTGTCATCTCGAGGTTGGCGATCCGGACCCGCCCCACGTCGATATCGCGCATCTCGAACGCTGGTGCGAAGGTGTGATCGCGCTGACGGGCGGGCCGGACGGGCCGATCGATCGCGCGATCGGTGATGGTGATGCAGGCCTTGCGCGCGCCCGTCTCGCGCGATTGCAATCCGTCTTCGGAAATCGCCTCTACGTGGAGATGCAGCGCCACGGAACGCCGGCTGAAGCCACCGTCGAGCCCGAGCTGCTGGCGCTCGCCTACGACCTGCATATCCCCATCGTCGCCACCAACGAGTGTTTCTTCGCTACCCCAGACGATCA
>JANOKV010000374.1:0-3316 GCA_031419415.1 Hyphomicrobiales bacterium
CATCGGCGCGTCAGTACATCGATTTGCGCATGGGGAACTTGTCGAGATAGGGCTGGTAGTCGGGCTCGACGTCGATGCGCATGGTGCCGAGGTAACGCACGACAGCGTTGTAGAACGCCAGGGTGATGACGAGATCGGTCAGGTGCTCGGTCGAGAAGTGGCCTTTCAGCGTCGCGAACGTGGCGTCGGAGACGGCAAGGTCCATCGTCATTTCGCCAGCGGCTTTGACGATCAATTTTGCAATGGGTTCGAGGTCACTCGGCCCGCCGTCACATGCCGCGATGACGCCGCGAATGTCGTTTTCCGTAACACCGAAGTCCTGGCCGATCTTGACGTGGTGCGACCACTCGTAAGGCGCCTGCGTGATCCAGCCGACGGCGAGAATGGCAATCTCACGCAACCGGCCATCGAGCTTGCTCTTGTGGCGAATGAAGCCGCCGAGCCCTTGGAAGGCGCGGGCGGCGTTCGGGCTGTGCGTCATGCACTTGAAGAGCGTGATGTCGCGGGCCAAGAGGTCCTGGTGCTCGGGTGCGAGGTCTTTTTTCTCGAGGTAGGGCAGGCGGGCCATGGGGCGTTCCTCCGGTCGGTGTGCCTGGGTGTGGTTCTCTCGGCAACAAAGGCATCCCCGACCGCGCCACCACCGAGGGTGTGAGGTGTCGGGACATCGAGGGTGCGGAGTTGAGCGCACTTCCCAACTCCCTATTCCCTACTCGCCCGCTCATTCATCGTCCCAGCCAATTCGCCGTCCGACGCTCGGCGTAGGCTTTGATGCCTTCTTTGAAGTCTTCGGTTTTGCGCAGTTGGCTCTGGATGACGAGTTCGTGGTCGGTGGCGGCTTTGACGGCGTCGGCCAATCCCTTGCGCACGGTGGCGCGGGTTTCCTGGACGGCCAGCGGCGAGCTTTCGGCGATCTCGGTGGCCAGCTTCTGGGCGGCGGAACGCACGTCGGCCAACGGCACGAGCACATCGGCGAGGCCGATTTTGACGGCTTCCTCACCGGTGAGACGCCGACCCGTGAAGAACATCAGGTGCGCCTGCTGCTTGCCGATGAGGGCCGGCAGCGTGTGCGTCAATCCAAAGCCCGGATGAAAGCCCAGCCGCGTGAAGTTCGACGAGAAGCGCCCTTCGGGGCAGGTGACGCGAAAATCGGGCACCAATGCGAGGCCGAGACCACCGCCAATCGCAGGCCCCTGGATGGCGCCGACGATCGGTTTCTTGGTGCGGAAGAGGCGCACGGCTTCCTGATAGAGGTGACCGCCCATTTGGTTTTCGTTGGGACGGTTGCCATCCTTGTCGAGCTTGGAGCCGTCGCCGAAGTTGGCCCCGGCGCAGAACGACTTGCCGTCCGCACAGAGCACGATGGCGCGCACATCGACATCGTTGTCATAGCCTTCGAACGCATCGGCGATCTGCTTGATCAGCGACATATCGAAGAAGTTGTGCGGCGCGCGGCGAATCTCGACGGTGGCGATGTTGCCGGTCTTTTCGACGGCGATGTCGGTAAACTGGGCCATGGGGGTGCTCCGTGGGCTGGGTTACTAATTTGCTCGGTTATCGGACGACCGGTCGGTCGCGATGAGGAAGACAAGCTGTGCTTCATGACCGGAAGCCTACATCATGTCGCCGCCACCTTCACCACCAGCGCATCCGCGATCGTGGCGCCGTGACCGTCGGCGTGCACGATCACGGGGTTGAGGTCGATTTCGGCAATGGCGTCGGCGTGATCGACAGCGAAGCGGCCCAGGTGCACGATCAGATCGACCAGCGCGCCCTTGTCGGCCGCTGGCATGCCGCGATGGGCGTCGAGCAGCTTGGCGCCTTTCAGGCGACCGATCAGACCCACCGCGTCGGCGCGCGACAGCGGCACGGGTGAGAACACCACGTCTTTCAGCACCTCGACGTGCACCCCGCCGAGCCCCAGCATCAGCATGGGCCCGAAATGGGGATCGCGGTTGACGCCGAGGATCACTTCGCGCCCCTTGTCGGCCATGGCCTGCACGAGCACGCCTTGTACGGCCGCCTTGGGCGCATAGGACTTGGCGCTGGCGACGATGCGGTCGTAGGCGGCGGCGATCTCGTCGGGCGTGCGGACGTTGAGGGCGACCGCGCCGGCTTCGGTTTTATGCAGAATGTCGGGCGACTGGACTTTGAGCGCGACGGGCGTGCCGATGGCTTTGGCCGCAGTGACGGCGGCGTCCCTCGAGGACACGAGGTGTTCGCCGGCCGTCGAGCCGATGCCGTAGGCGGCGAACAGGGGCTTGGCCTCGGCTTCCGTCAGCACGGGGCCGGCTTTGGCGAGCGCGATGGCGACGCGCTGCCGGGCGTCTCCGGCGGGCGACCAGATCTCCTGGACCTTCAAGAAGTTTTCGCGATGCTCGCGATAATCGGCCATGTGGCCCATGGTCGAGACGACGCACTGCATGTTGCCAAAGAGCGCAAAGCCCGCGTCCGACAGCACCTTCACGGCGTCGGGATGCGGGCTCGTGTAGGTCCACATCAGGATCGGTTTGGTCGCCTCGCGCTTCAATGCGGCGAGCTTCTCCCGTTCGTGCGTCAAATGCTCGGCGGCGCGCGCACTCATGATGCAGATGACGCCATCGATGACGGGCGATTTCTCGAGCGGACCCGCCAGACCCGCATACCCGATCTGGCGAATGGCTTGCGCAGTGCCGTCCACCGGATTGGCCGATGAGCCGTAGGGCGGCAGATGCACATCGATGATTTTGCGCGTCGCGGCGTCCAACGGCGGCACCTCGAGGCCCGCCTGGGTGCACGCATCGGAGAGCCACGCCCCTCCGCCGCCCGAGCCCGTACAGATGCCGATGCGCCGTCCCTTGGGCAAGCGACCACGCCACGCGAGAAATCCGTTGGCGATGTCGACCATTTCCTCGACGTGGTTGCCTTCGATGACGCCATAGCGTTGCGCCAGCGCTTGGAAGGCGCTGTAGGAGCCGGCGAGCGCCGCCGTGTGCGAGGCCGCCGCGCGCGCGCCTGCGTCCGTCTTGCCGATCTTGTTGAGAATGATCGGCTTGCCCGCCCGCAATGCTTTTTCAGCGACGCGCCGGAACGTCTCGGGGGTCTTGATGTCTTCGATGAGCAGGCAGAACGCGTCCGTCTTATCGGCATCGATCAGATGCTCGACGATGTCGAAGGTCTCGAGCACGGCTTCATTGCCCGTGGTGACGATGTAGTCGAAGGCCATTTCCTTGGGCCGACCCCGGTCGAAGAAGGAGAACCCCATGCCGCCTGATTGCGCGACGACGGCGACGCGGCCGTTTTGGCGGTTGGCGGGCAGCAGTGGAATATCCGACGGTCC
>JANOKV010000375.1:0-2422 GCA_031419415.1 Hyphomicrobiales bacterium
TACTGCACGACGATCGGCTGATCGAGGCCCAGTTCCGCCTCGATCTTCTTCTTTTCGGCCGGGTTCACGAGGCCGGCGGACTCGAACAGGATGTCGCTGATATTGCCCGGCACCAGCCGGAGCATGACGAAGATCAGGATCGACATGCCGAACAAGGTCAGCAGCATCAACGAAAAGCGACGGACCAGATAAACGCCCACCGTGCGTACTCCCTCCTCGAGACGGCTCGTCGGCCCAGTTCACTGGGCTTCTCGTCATGCAGCGCAATCACGCGATCGGCGGCTGACAGATGAACACTACTTCGCCTGTCGCCGCGCGCCTATCCTATTTCTCGAGCCATACGTCCTCGAGCCGCCAGTTGCTATAGATGCTGTTCTGATGCTGCACGAAGCCCTTGACGTGCGGATGCCAGCACGTCGCGTCGCGCGGATGATAGATGACGGGCCGCGCCAGATCGTCGTTGAGCTTCTGCTCGATCGCCCACACCAGCCGCTTGCGCTTCTCGACGTCGCGCTCCTGGGACTGTTCGTCGATCATGCGGTCCACGTCGGCGTTGCAGTACTGGGTGTAGTTGCGCTCCGACTTGCAGGCGTAGTTCTCGTAGAACACCGCATCGGGATCATCGACCGACATGCCGGTCAGGTTCATGCCGAGCGTGTAGTCTTTGCGGGCCGCCTTGGCGTGCCAGATCGTGGTGTCGACGACATCGAGTTCGGCGTCGACATGGACTTGCTTGAGCTGATCGATGAGAAGGACGGCGGGATCGCGGTAGATCGCGATATTGCGCGTCGACATTTTCACCTTGAGGGGATTGGCGGCCGTGTAGCCGAGCCCTTCCATGATCTTGCGGGCCTCGGCGCGGTTCTTCTCGAGGTTCTTGTCATAGCCCGCCATCTTGGCGAGCTCTTCGGGCGGCATGCCCCACTGACCTTCCGGCAGCGGCAGCATATTGCCGCCGATGTCGCCACGGCCTTCGGTCAGAATGTCGATGAAGGCCGACCGATCGAGCGCCAACGCGAGCGCCTGGCGCAGCTTGGGCTCGTTGAACGGTGCGACTTCCCGATTGACCATCAGGTTGCGATGCACGTATTGCGGCGTCACCTCGCAAATGGCGTTGGGCGACTGCGATTTCATGTCCTTGAGCAGCGGGATGGTGATGTCCTGCGAGAAGGTCATATCGAAATCGCCGGCCTGGAAGGCCAGGATGCGCGTCGACCGGTTCGGGATGATGCGCATTTCGATGGCGTCGACGTAGGGTTTGCCCGCCTTGAAGTAGTCGGTATTGCGCACGAGACGGATCGACTCGTTGGCTTTGAATTCGATGAACTTGAAGGGGCCCGTGCCGATGGGCTTGACGCGCATATCGCGTGACGACACGTGGCACGGATAGATCGGCGAGTAGCCCGACGCCAACATCGCGAGAATGGCGGGTTGCGGACGGCTGAGCACCAGCGTCGCCTCGAGATCGCCGTTGAACGTGACGTCCTGGACGTTCTGATACCAGATGGCCCGAGGATTCTTGCGGAAGCTGTCCTTATCCTTGCCGGTCAGCTTGTCGATGGTGCATTTCACGTCTTTCGACGTGAAGGGTTGCCCGTCGTGCCACTTGACGCCGGCCCGCAACTTGAATGTGAGCTTGGTATTGGTGGCGTCCCAGGACCAGCTTTCGGCCAGATCCGCGACGATCGTCTCCGTCGAGTTGATCGGTTTGGTCTGATCGTAGATGACGAGGTTATTGTAGACGCCCATGAACGGGAGGTTCGTCGAGACGGTCGCTTCCTCGTGAATCGAGGCGCTAGGGGGGCTGTCGCGGTGATAAATGCGCAGCGTCCCGCCCTGCTTTTGGGCCAGCACCGGCGCGGTTGCGCCAATGGCTGCGACTACAGTGGCCAGCGCCCAAATCGCTGCGCGTAACATCGTCATCGTCGTCCTCCCGGGGCTGGCCGGATCGAGCCGTGGCTCAGCCATATTCATTGTGAAATTCAACAGTTTGCGCACGCTAGCGATTTTCCTCGGTTCGGGCAACGGCAATTGCGGACGCTGTGGACGTCTAGAGGTGCACTATAGCGCCGCTGGAGGAGGCGGGGATAAGTTCGGGTTGAAAAAGTAGGTCCGCTCGATCTTCGGCTGGTCCAGCCGGTCAAGTCTTTCGCGCCGAATAGAAATCGATCGTTGCGGACGACAAATCCGTTGGGTGCAATAGCGCAGCATATTGCACCTGCTTTGCGTGAAACGGTGCAATACGCCCGAAGTGGGCTATTGCACCCTACGGCCCAATTGCCATCGGCGCGTCAGTACATCGATTTGCGCATGGGGAACTTGTCGAGATAGGGCTGGTAGTCGGGCTCGACGTCGATGCGCATGGTGCCGAGGTAACGCACGACAGCGTTGTAGAACGCCAGGGTGATGACGAGATCGGTCA
>JANOKV010000376.1:0-2664 GCA_031419415.1 Hyphomicrobiales bacterium
GCGTCACGCCGAAGATCAACGTCAGCCCCAGCGCCACCAGAAATAGCAACGACGCGCTGGCAAGCCCGTTGAGCGTCTGGATCACGAAGGAGGCGAGCATATCAACCCTTGAAATGACGCCGCATCAGCGGTCTCGCCCCCCGTGTCATCCCGCGGCTCGCCTGCGGGACCCAGCGCTCTGCACGCTCCGAGCCCAGCGGAGAAATGTAAACCCGGTGACAAGCACCGAGGCGACAATTGCTGCCTCACCGCACGACTCGCGGCCCTCTCTACCCGCTCCCTTTACTCCGCCGGTCTCAGTTTTTTCACGGCGTCGACGGGCGGCAGGTGCTTTTCGCCGGGCTCATAGCGCCAGTCGGTCATGACACCGCGACCATCCTTGACGCCGATGCGGCCAACGTAGGCGCCCATCGTCGACTGGTGATCGGCGGCCCGATAGGTGATTGGGCCGAACGGCGTCATATGCGACAAACCCTTCATGGCCTCGACCATCTTTTCGGTCTCGATCGAACCGGCTTTCTTCAACATGGCGGCCACCGAGTGCAAGGCTGCATAGCCCACCACAGACCCCAAGCGCGGATAGTCGTTCCAGCGCGCGCGATAGGCGTCGATGAACACCTTGTGCTCGGGCGTGGTGATCTGGTCCCACGGATAGCCCGTCACATACCAGCCGACCGGCGCTTCGTCCTTCAACGGATCGAGATACTCCGGCTCACCGCCTAGCAACGAGAACACGGCGACATCCTTGAACACGCCCCGCGTCGTGCCCTCGCGCACGAATTTCTGCAGGTCGGGGCCGAAGGTGACGTTGAAGATGGCGTCTGGCTTCATGTCGGCGATCGCCTGAGCGACCGCGCCCGCTTCGATCTTGCCGAGCGCCGGCGCCTGTTCGCCGACGAACTCGACGCCGGGCTGTTTTTCGCTCATGAGCTTCTTGAACGACGCGACAGCGGACTGGCCATACTCGTAGTTGGGATAAACGATCGCCCAGCGTTTCTTGTTCAGTTTGACGGCATCCTCGACCAGCATCGAGGTCTGCATGTAGGTCGAGGCGCGCAGGCGAAACGTGTAGCGATGGCCGTTGTCCCAGACGAGCTTGTCGGTCAAGGGCTCGGCCGCCACGAACAGCATCTTGCGCTGCTTGGCGAAGTCGGAGATGGCGAGCCCGACGTGCGACAGAAACCCGCCCGTCAACAGCGCCACGTTCTCGCGTGAGACCAGCTCTTCGGCCACCCGCACCGCTTCGCCGGGCGTCGCGTTGTCGTCCCGCGAGACGACCTCGAGCTTGCGACCGTTGATGCCGCCCGCTTTGTTGATTTCTTCGACAGCGAGTTCCCAGCCCTTTTTATAGGGCTCAAGGAACGCTGGGATCGCCTTGTAGCTGTTCAGTTCGCCAACCTTGATCGCATCTTGCGCCAGCGCCGAAGCCGCGATCGACGTCGCCAAAATCGCGCCCAGCAGTCCCGCCGACATGAATTTCGACCCGTTCGAACCCATTACCATCTCCCTTTACTGCCATCCAGGCCGTCCCTTGATCGAATTGGCACGAACTGCGCCGCTCGCGTTTACCAAACCGCCCGATTGTTGCACGGCTCGCTCGATATTGGCAGCCCTACCCCCGTTCACAAGGCTACCAACCCGGAACCGGATACAGAAAACGGAACCCAACCGCACTGCAACCGTTCACCGCCCGACGACCGTCACAGATGTGCCACGCGACCGGTACAGTGTTGCGCCTATTGGGTTCTGAAGTTGAAAGTCGCGTCTCAATGCGTTTGCTTATGTCGAAAATCTGGAATTATGCCGCGCCGTTCCGCGATTGGCGGCTGGCGACCTACGTCGCTACACTCGCGGTGGCCATCACGTTCGCAAGCTGGGGCTTTGCGGCTGTCATGTCGGCGTTGCTCACCGTCGTCGACGCCCACGTGCCCGACAATCACGACAGAGCAGGCCTGTCGCGCCTCGAGGCGCACGTGGCGACCGCCGCTATCAGTAGCCGCGAAGACAGCAGCAACCGAACACCCGATCCCTCTGCTTCGATTGCTCAGCCGAGCCGGCACATCGTTCCCCAGACAAAAATCACGGCCACGCGCTTTGCCGATATGGGCGAAGCCGAATACTCGGGCGGGCGTTACCGCACAGTCTGCGTTCGCCTGTGCGATGGCTATTTCTTTCCCATCAGCAACGCTGCGTCGTCGAGCAATTTCAGGAACGATCTCGCCCGCTGCGAACAAACGTGCGGCGGCACGCCCGTCCGCCTGTTCGTGCATCCCACGTCGACCGAAACAACGGAGGACATGCAGGACCTCAACGGCATGCCCTATCGGCGCCTGAAGACTGCTTTCCGCTTCAGAACCACGTTCGACGCCGGCTGCAAATGCAGCGCTCATCCCTGGGAACAGCAGGCCACCGATCGCCATCGCCTCTACGCCCTCGAAGCCGCCCGCGCGAAAGGCGATGCCAAAGTGGTCGCCGAGCTGACAGCACTGCGAGCAAAAATCGCGGAAACGACGCGCGCCACATCAGCGAGCACCCGTGTCGCCAATGCGCAGGCCGTTGCGGCCGGAATCGCCAATCCGGGGCAGAGCGCCACAAACCCCTACAGCCGCCGCGTCCGGGAGAACGATGACGACGATGACTACCGTTACACGCGGCTGCCGGCCG
>JANOKV010000377.1:0-4478 GCA_031419415.1 Hyphomicrobiales bacterium
GCCGCAGCCTCGGGCGACTCGAGGGCGCCGAAAATGCCCCGGTCGCGCAACAAGCGGAACCGGGCGCGTGACTGGAAATGGTGCTCCGCTTCGGCTTGCGTCTCCGCTGCCAATGCCCACACGCACAGCCCCGAGTGGGGCTTGGGATGGCGCGCGCTGGGCTGGTAGGTCGACTGATAGAGACGGATCGCTTCTTCACCGCCAAGACCGTCCGTGAAGAACCAGGCAAAGGCGTAAGGCAACCCGAAGTGGGCGGCAACCTGGGCGCCGAAATCCGAACTGCCAAGCATCCAGGTTTCGGGGAATGTATCGCCTTGTGGTGCGGCCTTGATGCGTCGGAACGGGTGTTGATCGCGCAAGGGCCGCCCTTCCACCCAAGCCATCAGATCGATGACGTCGGAGGGAAACTGCTGGGGCCGTTGATCGGCTTGCGGGTTCAGCGCCATCGCCGTCAATCCGTCCGACCCTGGCGCACGCCCGAGCCCCATGTCGATCCGGCCCGGCGCAATCGCTTCGAGCACGCGGAACTGCTCGGCCACCTTCAACGGCGCATAGTGGGGCAGCATGATACCAGCGCTTCCGACACGGATGCGGGTGGTCACGGATGCAATCGCGGCCATCAGCACCTCGGGCGCGGTGCCGACGATGGCGTCGTTGCTGTGATGCTCCGAAACCCAAAAGCGATCGTACCCGATCTCATCGCAGTACCGCGCCAACGCAATCGTGTTGCGGATCGCCTCCCCCTGAGGACGGCCGACAAGTGCCACAGACTGATCGAGAACGGAAAGACGGAGCACGTTGCAGATCCTTTTTTGGAAAAATACGGGCGGTCTGGCGGGTATCCCGCCAGCGGGGCGCGGGGCTGGCCCCGCTTCGAGCCAAGCTCGAACTTACCTGAACAACCGACCCGACGCTATTTTTGCGCCTTCCGACATGGCGCGCAGTTTTGCCCACACGACATCTTCTGCGACCCGACCCATACCCGCCGACGTGTCGAACCCGCAGTCCGTTCCGGCAATGACGCGGCGCGGGTCACCGATCACCTGGGCCACGCGCTCCAGCCGATCCGCCACCACTTCGGGGTGTTCGACGAAATTGGTGAGCGTATCGATGACGCCCGCGACCAACACCTGATCGTCCGCGAGGGGCATTTTCTCGAAGACCTTGTACTCGTGCGCGTGGCGTGGATTGGCGAACGGCAAAAAGAACCCGCCGACATTGGCGTGCAACAGGGCGGGTAGAATATCCACCAGCGGCACATCGCGATCATGCGGCGCTTCATAGTTTCCCCAGCACACGTGCAACCGAATGCGGTCGCGGGGCAACCCTTCGATGGCCCGATTGATGCACGCGACGACCGTCTCCACGAACCCGACGAACTCCGACAACGGCTTATCCTGGAACGAGCCGTGCCGCTCGAGCGCCAAATCCGGGCAATCGAGTTGTAGAACGAATCCCGCCTCGACAATGGCGCGGTACTCGACTTTCAATGCATCGCCGATCGCATCGAGATAACGGTCGAACGTATCGTAATGCTCGTTGGCGACAATCGAGGCGAGGATGCCTGGGGACGCGGCGGTAAAGAACGGTTCGACGTAACGACCGGGCGCGCCTTTCAAAGCGGCCGCAAAGTCTGCGATCTCGGCGTGCAGCGCGTCGTGGCCCTGGTAGGTTATCGGGCCGATGCACTTGGGCAAGTCGTCGCGATTGCTGACGGCTTGTTTGGCGGAGGCTTGCTGGCGCATGCCCTCTTGGTATTTCGGGTAGGCCGTCACGTCCGCGAAGGGACGCCGCGAGCCCTCGCCACCCATACCGCTCAAGCGTCGGCGCAGGTACAGCACAAAGGATTCGCGCTGCTGCTCGCCATTGGCGATGATGTCCATGCCGGCTGCAATCTGCTTGGCGACGATCTCGGGCACCGCGCGGCGGCCCCAGTCTGCCAGTGCGGTTTCGTCGATGCTCTCGCCTTTCGAGCGGCGCGTGTAAAGCTGGGTCAACTCGGGCGGCCGCGGTAGACTACCGGCATGCGTCGTCAGGATGCGCGTTTCACTTCTCTGCATGGGGCTCTCCAGGCTGTGCCAAGGGCACCGCGGAACGGGGATGTCGTACGACGCATTCTCGGGCGCAGCGATGCGGATAGCAATGCTTGCCTCTTGCCGTACAATGGCGAAAATACGCGTGAGGAAGCGTGTGGACGTCTGCCCACCGTCCACGACCAGTACCACGAGGAGACCCTGCGATGAGCCGCTACCATGAGGTCTACGCTGCTTCGCGGCGCGATCCGGCCGCTTTCTGGGCCGAGGCGGCGCGCGAGATCGATTGGATCAAACCCTGGGAGAAGGTGTTCGACCCCTCGTCCGGCGTCTATGGACGGTGGTTTACGGGCGCGCTGTGCAATACGGCTTACAACTGCCTCGACCGCCACGTGGAACGGGGCCGTGGCGAGCAGAAGGCCCTGATCTACGATTCACCCGTCACCCAATCCACGCGCAGCTTCACCTATCGAGAACTGCGCGACGAAGTGGCGACTTTGTCCGGCGTTCTGACCGAACTCGGCATCAAAAAAGGCGACCGGGTCATCATCTATCTGCCGATGATCCCCGAAGCCGCCATCTCGATGCTCGCCTGCGCGCGCATCGGCGCCATTCACTCGGTCGTCTTCGGTGGCTTTGCGGCCAACGAGCTTGCAACCCGCATCGATGACGCCAAGCCGGTCGCCATCCTCACGGCGAGCTGCGGCATCGAGATCAGCCGCGTCATTCCCTATAAGCCCCTCCTCGACCGGGCAATCGAACTGGCGACGCACAAGCCGTCGGCCTGTTTGGTGCTGCAACGACCCATGGCCCAAGCGGCCATGCAGGCGGGCCGCGACCACGACTGGGGCCAACGCATCGCCACTGCCAAAACTCGCGGCCTCGTCGCCGACTGCGTGCCGATGCTCGCCACCGATCCGCTCTACGTGCTCTATACATCCGGCACCACCGGGCAGCCCAAGGGTGTCGTGCGCGACACGGGCGGCCATATGGTGGCGCTGAAATGGACGATGAAAAACCACTACGGCATCGATCCCGGTGACGTGTTTTGGGCGGCATCCGATGTCGGCTGGGTCGTCGGCCATAGCTATATCGTTTACGCTCCGCTGCTGCACGGTGCCACGGCCGTCCTCTACGAGGGCAAACCAGTCGGCACACCCGATGCCGGCGCCTACTGGCGCGTCATCGCCGAGCACAAAGTCAGCGTTCTCTTCACCGCCCCAACGGCCTTTCGGGCGATCAAGAAGGACGACCCGACGGGCGCTCTCATCAAGGATTACGACCTGAGCCATTTCCGCACCCTCTTCCTCGCCGGCGAACGCGCCGACTCCGAGACGTTGAAATGGGCGGAAGCCAAGCTCGGCGTGCCCGTCTACGACCACTGGTGGCAAACAGAAACGGGCTGGCCCATCGCCGGTAATCCGGCCGGGCTGGGCGCCCTTCCCGTCAAGCACGGCTCCCCGACGGTACCGATGCCCGGTTTCGACCTCCAGTGCCTCGATCCACAGGGCAATCCGGTGCCACCAGGAGAAGCCGGAACGCTCGCCCTGAAACTACCGCTTCCTCCGGGATGTCTGCCGACGCTGTGGGGCAACGACGCCCGTTTCCGCCAGAGCTACCTTGCGGACTTCGCGGGCTACTACACCACCTCGGACGCCGGCTTCATCGACGCCGACGGCTATGCCTACGTCATGGCGCGGACCGACGACGTGATCAACGTCGCTGGCCACCGCCTCTCGACGGGGCAGATGGAGGAGGTCGTTTCGCGCCACAAGGATGTTGGCGAGTGTGCGGTGCTGGGCGTCGCCGACGACATGAAGGGACAGATCCCGGCCGGGTTCATCGTTCTCAATTCCGGCGTCAACCGCGCAGCTCAGGAGATTGAAGCCGAAGTCGTGAAGCTGGTGCGCGACGAAATTGGCCCCGTGGCCGCCTTCAAACAGGTGATGACGGTCAAACGCTTGCCGAAAACCCGATCGGGCAAGATCCTGCGCGGCACCATGCGCGCGATTGCCGACGGGGAGACCTGGAAAATGCCCGCCACCATCGATGATCCAGCCATTCTCGACGAAATCACCGAAGTGCTGCAACAGCGGGGCTTGGCGATGACATCGAAGCGGGTCAGCGAGACCTGAGCGGACACCAAAAAGGTAACGCGAGACGCTGCGGCCTTGCGGCCAGCGCCGACCACCCCTAGACCGGGTCGACAATTGATCCGGGGTTGCCCTCCATGCGCATCGAATACCATCGCACGCTGATTGCCGACCCCGTCCGCCTGCGCGCCTTTCGCGATGCGCTGGCCGCCGTCATCCGCCCGGGCGAGACCACGGTTGTCGACATCGGCACGGGCACGGGCGTGCTCGCGTTTCTCGCCGCGCGCCTGGGAGCCCGCAAAGTATGGGCCTACGAGGTGGCGGAGATCGGGGCGCTGGCCGCCAAACTGAA
>JANOKV010000378.1:0-5398 GCA_031419415.1 Hyphomicrobiales bacterium
ATACGCATGAAAGAGGTCCGCTGATGGATATCAAAGCCGCAGAGATATCCTCGATCCTGCGCGAGCAGATCAAGAATTTCGGCAAGGAGGCCCAGGTCTCCGAGATCGGGCAGGTGCTGTCCGTCGGTGACGGTATCGCGCGTGTTTACGGCCTCGACAAGGTCCAGGCCGGCGAGATGGTCGAGTTCCCCGGCGGTATTCGCGGCATGGCGCTCAACCTCGAAACCGACAACGTCGGCGTCGTGATCTTCGGCGATGACCGCACCATCAAGGAAGGCGATACGGTCAAGCGCACCGGCGCCATCGTCGACGTGCCGATCGGTAAGGGCCTCCTCGGCCGCGTCGTGGATGGTCTGGGCAACCCAATCGACGGCAAGGGTCCGATCAAGTCGGACAAGCGCGCGCGCGTCGACGTGAAAGCCCCCGGCATCATTCCGCGCAAGTCGGTGCATGAGCCGATGGCGACGGGCCTCAAGGCCATCGATGCGCTGATTCCAATCGGTCGCGGCCAGCGCGAGTTGATCATCGGCGATCGCCAGACTGGCAAAACTGCCGTCGCGCTCGATACCATTCTCAACCAGAAGACGCTCAACCAGGGCACGGACGAGAGCCAGAAGCTCTATTGCGTCTACGTCGCCGTCGGCCAGAAGCGTTCGACCGTCGCCCAGTTCGTCAAGACGCTCGAAGAGAACGGCGCGCTCGACTACACGATCGTCGTCGCGGCAACCGCGTCAGACCCCGCGCCAATGCAGTTCCTGGCCCCGTTTGCCGGGTGCGCCATGGGCGAGTTTTTCCGTGACAACGGCATGCACGCGGTCATCATCTACGACGATCTGTCCAAGCAGGCCGTCGCCTACCGCCAGATGTCGCTGCTGCTGCGCCGCCCTCCGGGCCGCGAAGCCTATCCCGGCGACGTGTTCTATCTCCACTCCCGCCTGCTCGAGCGCGCCGCCAAAATGGGCGATGCCGCCGGCAAGGGTTCGCTGACGGCGCTGCCCGTCATCGAGACCCAGGCCAACGACGTTTCGGCCTACATCCCAACGAACGTGATCTCGATCACCGACGGCCAAATCTTCTTGGAAACGGACCTCTTCTATCAGGGCATCCGGCCGGCCGTGAACGTCGGTCTGTCGGTTTCGCGCGTGGGTTCTTCGGCCCAGACAAAGGCGATGAAAAAAGTCGCTGGACGCATCAAGGGCGAGCTTGCCCAGTATCGCGAGATGGCAGCATTCGCGCAGTTCGGCTCCGACCTCGACGCCACGACGCAGCGCCTGCTGAACCGGGGTTCACGGTTGACGGAACTGCTCAAGCAGGGTCAGTTCTCGCCGCTCAAGATGGAAGAGCAAGTCGCGGTCATCTACGCTGGCGTCAACGGCTACCTCGATCCCTTGGCTCTACCGAAGGTGCGTGAGTTCGAGGATGCGTTGCTCGCCAACCTGCGCAGCCAGAACGTCGCGATCCTCAATGACATTCGCGATACCAAGGACTTGACGGACGCCACCATGGCGAAGCTGAAAAGCGTCGTCGAAACGGTGCAAAAGCAGTTCGTGTGATCCTTTCGGATCAGGGTTCGCCCTGATCCGATACTGCTGCCGAAACCGACACCTGACCACCAGGGGTTCGACCCCAGGATCGGAAGAATTCGATGGCCTCCCTCAAAGACATGCGCAACCGCATCGCCTCGGTCAAGGCGACGCGCAAGATCACCAAGGCGATGCAGCTCGTTGCGGCCGCCAAGCTGCGCCGCGCGCAGGAAGCCGCGACGGCCGCGCGCCCCTATGCGGAGCGCATGGATCGGGTGCTCGCCAATCTCGCCCGTCGCGTCAATCCGGAAGGCGCTTCGCCGCTGCTGGTCGGCACGGGGAAGGACGATGTGCATCTGCTCGTCGTGATGACGGCCGAGCGCGGCCTGTGCGGCGGCTTCAATTCCAACATCGCCCGCTTGGCGCGCGTCGAAGCCCAGCGCCTGACCCGTGCAGGCAAGACCGTCAAGATCCTATGCGTCGGCCGCAAGGGCGCTGACAGTTTGCGCCGCGACTACGCCCGCCAGATCATCGATCGTGTCGATCTCAAAGGGTTCAAGCAGCTCGGCTTTGCCAACGCAGAGGGCATCGGCGCGAAGATCTTGGCCATGTTCGAAGCCCGCGAATTCGACGTCTGCACGCTTTTTTTCTCTGAGTTTCGCAGCGTCATCGCCCAGAAGCCGACGGCGCTGCAGCTCATCCCGGCCAAGGTGCCGGAAGTTGCGGGAACAGCGGCAGCCGTCACGTCGGCCGTCGAATACGAGCCATCCGAAGAGCAAGTCCTGGGCGATCTGCTCGTGCGCAATATCATGACGCAGGTGTTTCGCGGGCTACTCGAGAACTCGGCTTCCGAGCAGGGCGCGCGCATGACCGCCATGGACAACGCCACGCGCAACGCCGGCGACATGATCAACAAACTGACGATCAAGTACAATCGCCAGCGCCAAGCCAACATCACACGCGAACTGATCGAAATCATCTCGGGCGCTGAAGCGCTGTAAGGTAGGGTGACGGTTTGGAAGGTCGTTTATCGAAAGTGGGAGGGGCTCATGCAGCCGCACGGTTTCGGAGAAACGCAGGTCGAATACAAAGCTGATGATCCTCGGGCGTTGATTGGGCAGGTTCGAAGGTTTGGTCCTGACGGACCTGCCTACGAGATCATGGCGATCGACGATGCGGGACGTGTCCACGTCGAGGTGGTGTATTCGGATGAGAAGGTCGTGTTCTCTTTGGCCGAGGTTTTGGAAGATCCAATAGCTGAGACGATACCCTGAGAGTGTCACATGTTCGCGATAGCCATCGACATGATTGTCGCGAGTGCGGACGTTCACCATCCTGGTGGACAACGTAAGGCCTACTCGGACGTGGCGCGCACACTCGAAGGTTTTGGCTTCAAGCGCGTCCAGTGGAGTGTTTATGCTGCGGAGACTGAAGACCTCGCCAATCTGTTTGCCGCGATAGATGCACTACGCAAGCTGAATTGGTTCGGACCGAGCGTGAAGAACATCAGAGCGTTTCGTATGGAGCAGGGATCGGATTTCACGGCGATCGTGAAGGCGGACACGCACGAAAGACGAGGCAGATCGAGCGATTGACGTTCGGATCACCAACGACGAATGGTAGAATTTTCGAACCCCGAGGGTTCGCTTCAACTGACGAGCGCAAGGAACGACACACCAATGGCATCGAACAAAGTCGGCAAAATCCGCCAAGTGATGGGCGCGGTCGTGGACGTGCAGTTCGACGGGCATCTGCCCGAGATTCTGAACGCGCTCGAAACGGACAATCACGGCAATCGCCTCGTGCTCGAAGTCGCCCAGCATCTGGGTGAGAACACGGTGCGCACGATCGCCATGGACAGTTCGGAAGGCCTGACGCGCGGCCAGGACGTCACCGACACCGGCCAGCCAATCTCGGTGCCGGTCGGAGAGGAGTGCCTGGGTCGCATCATCAACGTCATCGGCGAGCCGATCGATGAGGCTGGCCCGGTGATGACGAATGTGCGCCGCGCTATCCACCAGCCCGCGCCTTCGTTTGCCGACCAATCGACGGAAGCGCAAATTCTGGTCACCGGCATCAAGGTCGTCGACCTGCTGGCGCCTTACGCCAAGGGCGGCAAGATCGGCCTGTTCGGCGGCGCCGGCGTCGGCAAGACGGTGTTGATCATGGAGCTGATCAACAACGTCGCCAAGGCGCATGGTGGCTACTCGGTGTTCGCCGGCGTCGGTGAGCGCACGCGTGAAGGCAACGACCTCTATCACGAGATGATCGAGTCCAACGTCAACGTCGATCCCAAGAAGAACAACGGCTCGACTGCTGGCTCCAAGTGCGCGCTGGTGTACGGCCAGATGAATGAGCCTCCGGGCGCCCGCATGCGCGTCGCCCTGTCGGGCTTGACCGTTGCCGAACACTTCCGCGACCAGGGCCAGGACGTGCTGTTCTTCGTCGACAACATCTTCCGCTTCACACAAGCGGGTTCGGAAGTGTCGGCGCTGCTCGGCCGTATTCCTTCGGCGGTCGGCTACCAGCCGACCCTGGCGACCGACATGGGCGCTTTGCAAGAGCGCATCACGACCACACAGAAGGGGTCGATCACCTCGGTGCAGGCCATCTACGTGCCCGCCGACGACTTGACCGATCCCGCACCCGCCGCCTCGTTCGCGCATCTCGACGCCACGACCGTGCTGTCGCGTTCGATCGCTGAACAGGGCATTTATCCGGCGGTCGATCCGCTCGACTCCACGTCGCGCATTCTCGAGCCGCGCGTCGTCGGCGAAGAGCATTACGCGATTGCCCGTCAAGTCCAGCAGGTGCTGCAGAAGTACAAGTCGCTGCAGGATATCATCGCCATTCTGGGCATGGACGAGTTGTCCGAAGAGGACAAGACGACGGTGGCGCGCGCCCGCAAGATCGAGCGCTTCCTGTCGCAACCCTTCCATGTCGCCGAGGTGTTCACCGGCTCGCCTGGAAAACTCGTCGCGATTGCCGATACGATCAAAGGCTTCAAGGGCCTCGTCAACGGCGACTACGATCACCTCCCCGAGCAGGCCTTCTACATGGTCGGCACCATCGAGGAGGCCGTCGCCAAGGCCGAGAAGTTGGCGGAAGCCGCCTGACGCCCGCGGATGTGTCGATGAGCGGCCCCAGGGCTGCATTTGAGGGAGGCTGCAATGGCCGCTACCCAGAAAGCCTTCGGTTCCTGCTGCGAAATGCTAAAGGACGCGATGAGCAAAGAGGATTTCGATCCGCTCATCACCGTCGGCGAGGATGACGGCATCCTCTACGCGGCGGTCGGCATGATTGATGTCGAGGAAGACGAACCAGGAATGGTCGAATTCCCGATCTATTTCTGCCCCTTCTGCGGCACGCGGGTGCAAACGGCAGAAGAAGTCGACGGCAAGGCGAGTGGACCCAAGAACTAAAGCCCGCATCGCGACGACTGACGACATGGCTGAGCGCGGGCTCGGATCGGCGCTGAGGACGAGGTTTCGACAATGGCAGGCACGTTCAAGTTCGAACTCGTCACACCCGAGCGGATGCTCATCCCCGAGCGCGGCGACGATCCCAAGCGCGAACCGGCCCCGGTCGAAGCGCTCGAAGTGGTCGTGCCCGGCGCCGATGGCCAATTCACGGTATTGGCGGGCCACGCGCCCGTGCTCACGTCGCTGCGTCCAGGCGTGCTCGACATTCGCCTCACGACTGGCCACCGCCGGGTGTTCGTTCGGGGCGGCTTCGCCGACGTCGATACCGACCGCTTGACCATTCTGGCCGAGCACCTGATCGACCTCGACGGCGCGAATGCCGACGCACTGAAAGCCGAACTCGAGGTGCAGGAAGGCGTATTGTCTTCGACCCGCGACGACGAGGCCCGCGCG
>JANOKV010000379.1:0-3320 GCA_031419415.1 Hyphomicrobiales bacterium
TAGGCGATGGCGACCCGCAGCACTTTGGCTTCGGTGCGGAAAATCCGCTCGAAGGTGGCGCGTGCGTCCTGGCTTCGGCCGGCGAGGTCGAAGATGAGCGCCTTGTGGTAGCGGATATAGAACTGCGCCCATTCCGCCTGCTTGACGCCATCTAGGAGATCGATCGCGGCCTTGGCATTGCCTTGGGCCGCGAGCATCCAGGCGCGGGTGAGCGCGCTCGTCAGCTCGCCCATGGGGCTCGAGGCAGACGCTTTGAAGTGGTCACCGGCTTGGGCCCAACGGTCTGCTTTGGCATCCTGCAGGCCCAGCATCAGGCGGGCCATGCGATGGGTCGGCTGCTCTTCGACCAATTGGGCGGACAGTTTGATCGCTCGCTCGAAGCGGCCCTCAGTGGCGTCCATCAAGATCGATTGCTCGATCAGAGCCGCATTTCCAGCGTCCCGCGTCAGCGCACGTTCGTAATAATCCGCAGCACTTGCTGTGTCATTTTGGCCACGAGCGATCCGTCCCGCGATATAGCTGCCGAGCATCGAGCGCAACACCGGTTTGCCATCCGACGCCAACGAGGGCGTGGGCAATGCGCCGATGCTGCCTGCAAGGGCCAGCATACTGAATGCCGCCTTGGCGAAGCCGCGCACCCTAATCGTCTCGATCTGCATATGAATGACCTCGCGGACGGTGACGCGCCCGAATGTTTGGTGATGCGAAGCCTATCAATTCGGCTCACGGCTCGGCTACGACCAAAGATCGCATTTGAACAGGAGAGAACACGATTTGTAGCACGGCGCAACGCGACATCGGACGCCCGAATGACCCGGTTGGGCTCACGCGGCAGGGGTTCGGCCGCTCAGAATGTCGGCGTAAAGTGGCCGATCGATGTTGCCGCCTGACAGGATCACGGCGACTTTGCGGCCAGCCCACCGGTCGCGCCCGGCGATCAGCCCAGCCAGTGGCGCGGCGCCCGCGCCTTCGGCGAGATTGTGGGTCGCTTCGTAGATCAGGCGTACGGCATCGGCGATCTGGTCCTCGGTGACGCGAACCACGTCGGCGGCGCCCCGGCAAATGATGTCGACGGCGGTGGGATGGGGTCCGCGCACGGCCATGCCGTCGGCGAAGGTGCGCGCGGTGTTGGTGGGCACGGGGTGTTTGGCCTCGAACGACAAGGCATAGGCCGGCGCGTTCTGGGCAACGACGCCAATGATCTCGGTGGAGAGACCCAACAGGTCGCGCGCCGCGATCAGTCCGCAGATCCCCGACCCCATGCCGATGGGCACGAATACGGCGTCGAGAGCGGGCACGGCGAAAAACAGCTCGAGCCCGTAGGTGGCGACGCCTTTGACCAGGGCCGGGTCGAACGAAGGGATCATGTGCAAGCCCCGGGCTTCGGCCAGTCGCGTCGCTTCCTGCTTGGCCTCGTCGAAATCCTGGCCGTGTTCGATCAGCTCGGCCCCAAAGGCGCGCATGGCGGCGTTCTTTTCGGTCGAATTGCCGTGCGGGACCAGGATCACCGATTGTATTGCGGCCATTGAGGCTGCCCGCGCGATCGATTGGCCGTGATTGCCGCGTGTCGCCGTGATGACCCCGGCAACCTTCGCCCCCGACCGCTTCAGCGCGTCCATATAGACGATGCCGCCGCGCACTTTGAAGGCGCCGATCGGCGTGTGGTTTTCGTGCTTGACCCAGACGTCTGCGCCCACCCGCGCCGACAGCAGCGGCCAGCGATGCGTCGGCGTCGCCGGCATGTGCGCATGGACGAGGACGGCAGCGTCCTCGAGCTCGGTCAGGGTGAACATTGTCGGGGCTCCTGTCGGATGCAGTTTGGCAAGTGCAGTCGAGAGACCCTCACAAGTGCAGTCGAGAGACCCTCAATCGAACAAGCTCAACTGCACGCCGGGTGCGGGCGGCGGGGTGCGGGGGATGCGACGATAGCCAAAGGCCGTGCGGTCGACGAGCCCCGGGTAGCGCTGCCGAAACACGTCAGCGGCCTTCGCCTGCGATGCCGGGAACCGCTCGCCCCACCAGATTTCATACAAGCGACCCGAATCACAACCATAGCGCTGCATGAGGTCTTTGCGGCGAATGCGCAGCCAGCGGGCAATCCAGATCTCGACCGCATCGGCCTCGGTCAGCGCGCGCGGCGGCCCCGCCCGTTCCCGCACGGCAACGAGCGCGTCGGGCGCATCGAGCGGAAATGGGTCGTTGTTGGCGGGTTCGGTCATGGGGTTCCACAGGGTGCTTGACCCCGATTCGGGATATGTTCCATTGATCGGCGCACAATAGAGCAAAGTCGTGACTGCGCACGCCTTGCCCACCTCGGAGCCCGCCCCCCGTGATTCTCTATCCCGCCATCGACCTCAAAGACGGCCAGTGCGTGCGCCTCAAGCTGGGTGAGATGAGCGAGGCGACCGTGTTCAACGATGACCCGGCCGCCCAGGCGCGCACCTTCGAGGCGCAGGGCTTTGCATGGTTGCATATCGTCGACCTCAACGGCGCCTTCGCCGGCCGCCCCGTCAACGCGTCGGCGGTGGAGGCGATCCTCGCCGCCTTGACCATTCCAGCTCAGCTGGGCGGCGGCATTCGCGACCGCGCCACGATCGACGCGTGGTTGGCGCGCGGCATCCGGCGTGTGATTCTGGGCACCGCCGCCGTGCGCGATCCAGCGCTCGTGCGTGACGCGGCCAAAGCCCATCCGGGGCGCATCGCGGTCGGCATCGATGCGCGCGGCGGCAAGGTCGCCGTGGAGGGTTGGGCGGAGACGTCTGAACTCGACGCGGTCGAACTCGCGCGCCGGTTCGAAGATGCCGGCGTCGCCGCCATTATTTATACCGACATCGATCGGGATGGGGTGCTCGCCGGCCTCAATTTAGCCGCAACGACGGCGCTCGCCCGGGCCGTGAATATTCCCGTCATCGCCTCGGGCGGCCTCGCCTCACTGGCCGATATCGAAGCGTTGATGCAGCCCGAAAATCGAATTTTGGAAGGCGCCATAACGGGTCGCGCACTTTATGACGGTCGGCTCGACCCGGCAGAGGCGCTCGCGCTCATCCGTGCGCGGCGCTGACGCCACCCGGCCCGCCGATTCCCCATGATCGAAAAGCGTCTCGCGACGGGTCGCGGTGTCATCGTTTTTTAACCCCATTGCTGCCAAATGGTGTCGTTAGGCCAAGGTTGTGGGCGACAGCTCGCACCCCGGAGGGAAAGCCATATGCAAGCCAACGTGCCGCCATCCAACGACCCTCATCAACCCGACGACCGGCAGCAACGGCTGGAAGAGTTCATCGCCAACGCCCTCGATGGCACACCCGGCCAGCGGCTCGATG